>NZ_JACKZU010000172.1:0-16716 GCF_014222165.1 Nostoc sp. 2RC | reverse complement strand
GCGACAGATACCCCACCCGCCTGACGGCACCCTCCCCTTGCCAAGGGGAGGGTTGGGGAGGGGTCTTGTCTATGTGTCGTATTCTTTTTTGAAATTGGTATAAGAGTTTCAAAGAATTTTTGCGTAATTCCTACAAAAATTGAGCGCAAGAAACTTGCGCTCAATTTTTGTAAAATCGAAAATGGTATCAGCTTTCGTAAGTTTCTTGGGAGAATTTCTTATGAATAGTTTTTGGTGATTCTCCATCCGCAGCTACTGTGATCAGATAGTCCATTAAACCATCGGAAAAGGGAAGACGGAGGTGGAAAGTACCGTCGGGTTTGATTTTGACGGCGTTACCACCAATGGCTACGGTTGTATTGGGTTCGGTTGCTCCGTGAATAATTAATTCAGCATCTGCAACAAACCAAAATTCTCCTTGAGGACGACTAAAGACGCGCACAATTTCCGAACGCGCCACAGTCAACCAACCATCGCCATCTGCAAGATAACCAATTTCCGCGATGTAGTTGCGATCGCTTACAGGAATCGCCACAAAGCGATCGCTTGCTACTTCTTCACATTCGTACTGCTGTACGAGTTGGGGAGTTTGGTAACTCAAGTCTATGCCAGTGACATCATACAGCCGCACTGCCAATTGAGAAGCACCTTGTTGTTGCAGTGCTTGTTTTTCAGTGGGAGAAATACACCAGGAAACATAAGCCCACTTGGGAGTACGCGGTGTTAGTACAATTGTACTTTCTTCTTTGGTATCAACTGTTTCCTCCACGATGGGGTCTGGTTTTACAGGACTAAAGACACGCACAATTGCAGAACGTCCCAAGGAAAACCAAGCATCGTCTTGTGCAAGATAGCCGATTTCAGCGATGTAGTTGCGATCGCTTACGGGAATTTCCACACTCTTGTTGAGTAATTCTTCACTTTCGTACTGTTCTACAAACTGGGGAGTTTGGTAACTCAAGTCTATGCCAGTGACATCATACAACCGCACTAGCAATTGAGAAATGCCCTGTTGTCGCAATGCTGATTTTTGGCTTTCGGAAATTTCCCAAGCGATATCAGCCAATTTAGAACTGCGGGGTGTCAGCACAATATGAATTTCTTCTTGTGTCTCAACTGTTTCCTCCACAATGGGGTCTGGTTCCACAGGATTGAAGACACGCACAATTGCAGAACGTCCCAAGGAAAACCAAGTATCGTCTTGTGCAAGATAGCCGATTTCAGCGATGTAGTTGCGATTTGTTAGCGGAATTTCCACACTCTTGTTGAGTAATTCTTCGCTTTCGTACTGTTCTACAAGCTGGGGAGTTTGGTAACTCAAGTCTATGCCAGTGACATCATACAGCCGCACCAGCAATTGAGAAATGTCCTGTTGTCGCAGTGCTGATTTTTGGCTTTCGGAAATTTCCCAAGAGACATCAGCCAATTTAGGACTGCGGGGTGTCAGCACAATATGAATTTCTTCTTGAGTCTTGGCTGTTTCCTCCACAATGGGGTCTGGTTCCACAGGACTGAAGACACGCACAATTGCTGAATGGGCTATGGGGAACCAACGATCGCCTTCAGCAAGATAGCCGATTTCAGCTATATAGTCGCGATCGCTTGCGGGAATTTCTAGACTCTTGTTGAGTAATTCTTCGCTTTCGTACTGTTCTACAAACTGGGGAGTTTGATAACTCAAGTCTATGCCAGTAACATCATACAACCGCACCAGCAATTGAGAAACGCCCTGTTGCCTCAATGCTGATTTTTGGCTTTCGGAAATTTCCCAAGAAACATCAGCCAATCTATGAGTACGGGGTGTGAGGAAAATACGGCTTTGTGGTTCCTCATACACTACATTAGTTGTCTCGGTTGTTATCGGTGCATTGTCAATGCTACCAGCCCAGGCTCCAATTCCTACTCCGGCTGCTAGGGCCGCCGCCGCCAAGTCTGGCGATTCTTCTTCTGGTAAATTTACAGAAGGTTCGGCTGCATCTGCTACCACATTAAAAGCATCTTCTGGCAATTCTGGTAGTTCATTTTCCACCACTACGTCAGAATCTAATGAAGCTATATCTTCAGTTGAGGTAATACTTTCCAGCCATTCCAATTCTGCTTTGAGTTCTTCTTGGATTTGTTCTTCACTCACTTCTGTGTCCCAATACTCAAAATCTGAGGTTGCTTTGGGCACATCTGGTAATTCGGAGGCTGGGGTTGTCACCTCAGATAAAGGCAGTTCTTGATTCGATGTTTCTTCTGTAATATTAGGCAGTTGGGGATATGAAGTATTGACAACAGCTGCTGGGGCTTCTATGTCCCATGCAACTTCACCGGATTCAGGAGGATTTTGTTCGGTATTATTTTCTTGATTTGTATCTTGGGTGACGTTATCGTCTTTGTCTCCAAAGGTAGACCAAGTACCCGCCGCAATTCCGGTGGCCAAAGCACCACCACCCATTAAAGCTGCGGCTCCCAAGTTGTTATTCTCTGATACAGCGACGCTTGGGGTTGTGCCATTAGTAGATGATGTTTGACCATAAATTTGAAAAGGAGTGCGATCGCTGGTGTCTTCTTTTGGCACTTGGAGGGTGGTGTCAGCACTGACAACAGTTTCAGCGTCATCTGTGTTTGGTGGATCGGGATTCGGTTGCAGCGCATTGTCTGTTTTTTCACGCAGGGATGGCCGTCTGCCAAAAAACCACCACAGTAAACCTCCACCCACAGTGGTAACCAACAAAGGTAAAAGCAACCAAAATGGTGTTTGTTGATTGACAATGGGAGCTTTTTCTGGAGCAGTGGGAGCCACAAAGGGTTGTTCCCCAAATACAGAAGTAGTTGCACTGGGAGAAGCTGCGGTGGTTGGTGTGGCTTCTGTGGTTGGGGGAACTGCGGCGGTAGGTTGTGAAACTGTGGTGGCGATGGCTTCAGCTTCAGTGACTCTAGCTTGTTCTATGGCTTGCTCCCCTACTGGTGCAAGGGTAAAACCGAGAAAACTGGCGACACCCAAGGGGGGATTTTTTTTGTAGACGTAAACTAATGGTTGCGAGAAGGGATATTTGGCATCGTCTGGTAAGGTTTGATGTAATTGCAGAACTCGCACGTTTTCTAACTTGGAAATCTGATTAGCTAGCACATAGCTAATGCCGTCTTTACCCAATTGTTTAACGATTTCGGCGGTATTGTCGTCAGCTACTTGGGTAGCGTTGGAACCTGTGGCAAATTTCGCCGTTTTGAAAGCTGGGTAATCGCGAAAAGTATCGCGAGTATCGCTGGTTTCGGGGCGATCGATGACGCGAATCTTGGCATCAGGGCCGCCTAATTGCGACCAATTTGTAATTTGTCCCCGAAAAATCCGGGCGAATTGCCTACTAGTCAAACTTTGCTTGAAAGGATTCTCTGCACCTACCACAATGGCAATTTTTTCACGGCGCAAGCGCACTTGTTCCAGTCCTAGTGCTTTTTCTGCTGGCGTTAAACCACGACCGATCGCTGCTATGTCAATTTTGCCATCTAGCAAATCTCTCAAGGCCTTATCAGTACCATTGGCAGCAATTTCAACCTTTGTCCCCGAAAACTGTTTTTCAAAATTATCTTTAAGACTTTGGTTGATTGCACTCAAGCTACTTGAACCATCAATTCGCACTGTCGTTCCATTTTCCACTGTTTGCGGCAGTGGGAAAGATGGTGTTGGCGATGCAGATTGCGCCAGTGTAGGTGCTGAAACTACCATACTGGCCATTGGAGTCGTAGCTAAAGCAACCCATAATACCAGCTTCACTATTGAAGTATCTTTTTTTTGTTGTTTCCACATATGCCCGTTATTAAAGTAAATAATACAAAACCTACCAGCCTTAATCCTTGTCTTTTTATGGATTATGCAGGAGACCCGCTAATTATACATCTCTGTTATATTTCTTATCAGTTATCAACAGTACTTGTATTCATAAATACTTTTGTGTCCTTTAAGTATGTTTTCCTTGGCTGACCAAAATTTTAATTCAATACAATCAACTAAAAATTAGTTAGATTTTATACAATACTTAAGTATGGCTGGATAATGTCCATGCTTATAAAATTAGCTCAAGAATAAAGATAGTATAAACACGTATTAAAGATATGGTATCGAGTTCAATTAAAGTTTTGCTTAGGTAGTACAAAAGTTATGAAGTTTGTTTTTTTTGAAATGTTGAAATTACCAAGTATCAGCCAAAAAAGGTTTTTACACCAGAAATGGGCTTTGAAGAGTACGGACTGGCCGGTGTTAGAAATCATAGCAGTGTTAGGATTGCTGTGTCTGACAAATTTGTTGTCTGACATCATGGCCAGAAACGACATTGACGCTCTACCTTTAGCAAGACAGTTCGCCGATCCTCACTGGGTTCCGAAAGATTGGTCTGTTAATCAACCACCTGTTTATCGAATATTGTTTCAAAGCTTATTTGGTTCCTTCATAGCACATTGGGGATTTTTAGCTAGTTCTCTCATCGGCCGGTTTTTTTGCTACGCCTTGATAGCTTGGGGGCTAGTACTTATCGGTAGAAAACTCGGACTAAATTTGCTGTTGCAAATGTTAGCGGTTGCGATGTTTCTCAGAGGACATCAAGGTGTTGCTGCTGGAGAAAGAATTGTTGGAGTTCTAGAAACCAAAATATTTGCTTATGCAATGGTCATTTTGGCCATCGCATTTATGCTTAGAAAACGTTATCGCCTGATGGCTTTTTTGTTGGGGCTAGCAACTTCATTCCATGTTTTAGTTGGTGGTTATACAACTTTGTTTGCAACAGTGTTGATAGTTTTAAGACGAAAAATCTATTTTCCCAGTGGGCGGGAATTGGGATTTATGATTTTGCTATACCTGATTTCAGGTGTATTCGGTCTCAAACCAGTCATCGAACAATTGTCTAGTCCAACACCTGCAAGCCCCATACCTATTTCTTATATTTATGTTTTTCTCAGGATGCCCCACCACCTTAATCCTTTATCTTGGCCTGCAAATTGGTGGATAACTCCTACATTTTACTTAGTGCTGCTTGTGAGTAGTGCTGTTGTTGTGTGGTTGAATCGTCGAACTCAAACACTACCAGAACAATTGGAAGAATACCAAGCTCAAATCGGACTTTTTCAGTTTACGCTCATCAGTCTAATTCCTTATGTATTAGGATTGGTTATTGCTCCATTTGATTCTCAAGGAACATTACTTCAGTATTATCTTTTCCGCGTCGGTGATGTAATGTTGCACCTCAATGCCTGCCTATTATTTGCTTGTGCTTTAAATAGCATCTTCGCAAGTAGAAAACAACAAAAATTGTTGGCGCTGCTATGTACCATCGTAGTCAGTATCAGCATTGTCAAAGGATTTTATCACTTTAAGACAGAATTTCAATCCACACTTAATTTTCCTGACAAAACCCAAGAGGTAGACCCCCAGTGGAAAGATATGGCTAATTGGGTGCGAAAAAATACACCAAAAAACGATATCTTTGTATCCCCTCCAGTTGAATTTGCCAACTTCATTTGGCTGACAGAACGTCCAACCATTGCTAAACATAAACTGATGGCTCAAACTAAAGCCGGAACATTAGAGTGGTTTTCCCGTATGCGAGACTTGAGTGGTAATTTTAACGGGGTCGATCCTTTGACTCACTTTAGCGAAAAACTGCTGACAGAAGGTTACAACAACTTAACAACCGACCAAGCTAAGGCACTGATGGTCAAATATGACGCTAAGTATTTTGTAACTCGCATCCAACATCAGTTGGATTTGCCAATTGCTTACCGCAATCAATCTTACGTGCTGTATACAAAATAAGCCTTAAGTATTAGCAGAGAACAGATACTATTAGTATTTGATTTTCCAAAAACTCCGTACATCTGAAAAAACAGAAAATCAAATGTATTTCAGATAAATCACTCAAACATTAATTGAAAATGCAAAAGTGTCGCAATTAAAGCACAAAAACCTTTAACCCAAGTTTTTGCCTGTAACCAAATATCTTTTTATAAAATTTTACTATCAGCAATTCACCCAGTCCCCAGTCAATTGCTATATAAACCTAACAAAACTATGTGTAATACCATTTTGGATTTTAGATTTTAGATTTTGGATTGTGAAACAGTTAGTAGTAATCGCTTTTGGCTATACATCTGTCGCAATCATTTTTCAAATTGGTGTAATTCATAAAAATATTCCATAGAAAACTGTTAGCTGTCAACAGTCAACAGTCAACGCTTTAACCTGAAAATTTATTTTTTGCAGTTTCCTATAATTTCCTTTTAAAAAGTTTATCTTGGGGGATAATACTGCGGATTGGTAATTGGAGTTTGATAATTATTTGTAGGTAAAGTATTTCCCATACCATTGGGTACAGGATTAATAAACGGAGCTTGATAACCAGTCATGGGTACGGTGCTTGTGGCAGTGTTGGGTAAAACAGGATTGACAATTTGTGGTTGATAACCGTTGGTTGGTACGGTGCTGATACCACTGCTTGGTGTAACTGGATTTTGGCTAAACTCTTGGTAAGCAGCACGAGAAATTGAGCTAATCAGTTTTTCGGCGCGGGGATCGTTGTTGGGGCGTTTTACCATCACAGCAGCTACGTAGCGCTTACCAGTGGGAACAACAATTAAACCTGTATCTGCCAGCATTGTGCCGATATCGCCTGTTTTGTGATATACCCTTGCACCTGTTCCCAAACCAGATGGTAACAATGAGTCTCGCTGGGTGCGGCGCAAAATATCCAGCATTAAATCCCGTGATGGCATACTGATTAAATTTCCCTGACTAATAATTGCCATCAAATTCCCCAGTTCTTTGGGACTAGTGGTATTTGTCCCTTGCAAATCTGGTAGCTGGTTGCGAATGACTGTAGTTGTTAATCCCCAACTCCGGAAACGCTGGTTTAAAGCATCTATGCCTCCCAGTCTGGTAATCAGCATATTTGTAGCTGTGTTGTCGCTGATGGTAATCATTTTAGTGGCGACTTCCAAAGCTGCGTACTGGGTTCCGGCTGCTTGATATTGCATATTTCCCGAACCGCCTGCAATCATGTCTTGCTGCATGGTGAGCATTTCATCGAGGCGAATTTTCCCTCTGTCCACGTCCTCGAAGAAGGCAATTAGAATCGGGATTTTGATTGTGCTAGCTGCGGGAAAAGTAGTAGAAGCGTTGATATCTACATAATTACCTGTATCCAAATCTACTAAGAAAACTCCGGGGGTGAGACTTTGGTTATTGCTAGCCAAATTTTGTACGGCATTTTTTAACGGGAGAATTTCCTGAGATAAGAGTAGGGTTGAAGGTGCTGCTGGAGGCGTAGGGGTGGGTTGCGCCTGCGATCGCGTCACATTACTATTACCAGATTGGGGTGCTGAATTTGTGGTAATGCGATTAGCCGGGTCTAATACTGACAAGGCTGTGCCGACAATTGCGCCCATACCAACACCTACAATTAACAAGCGCAGTATATACAATATGGTTTTGGCCATTGGCTTTAACCGCGTTTTCCGCGATGAACGCCTGCCAATTTTTGGCTTTTCCATCCGCACCGTTTTAACTGTTGCAACACCCGATTGTGAGGGAGGAATTTTAACTTTAGCAGTTGGTATGGGTTTCACTGCTGTTGGCATGACTAGTTCCGATTTTACCCGGCGTGTAGTCGCTGGGATTTGCCCAGAAGCAATCTGATTTTTTGGGCGTGCTAGGGCTGTTTTACGGGCAACAACTTGCTGCTGGTTGTTGGCTTTGACTTTCTTTGGTGCCACTTTTTGAACTTTTTGTGGACGCTGGCGGCGGTTTAAGGGTTGACGCCGCGAGAAAGCTGTTAGTTCGTCACTCGATTCTGACACTACTACTCCTTGTGACCCACTGGACTGTTTTCTTGCAGACTCCTGACCCAAAACTTAACCGTTGAGCAATATTGATGCTCAAATTCCACTTTGCCACTAAGTAGCATTTTTGTGTTTAGTTTAATATTAAATATTTTGGGGGGGGTGATTGCGTATATATTAAACGAATTATTACAAGTTTTCACTATCGTTGTAAGTTTTCAGTGCCCATTCTACCTGTCGTAAAATTCCTCGTAGCATAGCTACTTCTCCTGTTTGTAGCCCTGCACGATTATACAGCTGACGAAATTTTTCCATGCGACTAGCTGCCGTATGTGGATAAAGATAACCAATTTTCAGTAATAGTGATTCTAATTGCTGGTAGTAAGTTTCCACAACATCTAAAGGCGCGAGTTCGCTTTGGGGTGAGGTTTGAGTTTCTCCTGGCTGCGTGCATTGGGATAATTCATAACAGCAGATTGCCACAGCAGTGGCTAAATTCAAGGATAGATAATTTTCACTTGTGGGAATGAAAACAAAGCGCTGGGCGTAATTTAATTCTTCATTGCTTAATCCCCGGTCTTCCCTGCCAAAAATTAAAGCCGTGGGTTGTTCTGGTGTCTCCAATAGCCAAGGTAAGGCAGTGCGGGGATTTTCTAAAGGTATTTCCCAACTGCAAAGGCGACCGGTAGTAGCGATCGCCTTGACACATCCATGTAATGCTTCTGGTAAACTTGCCACTATTACCGCAGATTCTAAAATTTCTTTGGCATGAACAGCCATTCTTAAAGCTTCTGCTGACAAGCGATCGCATTGGGGATTTACTAATATTAAGTTATGTAATCCAAAATTTTTCATTACCCTGGCGATCGCACCTACATTGAGGGGCCCAGCTGGCTCTACCAACACAATTCTTAATCCAGCTAAGCTCATTTTTTCCCCTCCGGCCATCGTATTCAAACTACTTATGCTAAGGTAATTCCAAAAAATAAACTATTCCAATTCAGGTCGTTGACTGTTCACTATCAACTGTCTTCTGTGGAATACTTGGAAGTCCCTAACTAACATAGCGCTTAATAACTGTCTCCTGTTCTAAAAACAGGTTACCAATATCAAACAAAACCTGCATCGTACCACCATAGCCAACTTTGGTGAACTGATAGGCATCTAAACGGTCAAAAATGGGAATACCTTGACGATACAGAGGAATTTTTAATCGTTGAGCAATGGCCACTGCATGAGAATTAGTAATCAGCAAATCAGCACCAACCGCTAATTGTTCAAAGTCTTCTAAGTCCCCAATGGTAACACTAGGAATCGGCAGTTTTTCCAATACAGGAGAGCGTGTTGTTGTGACTGCGGTGTGAATTTGCACTCCCAAGGATTGCAAAAAATAAACCATCGACCAAAGTAAATCTGGTTCCAGGGCTAAAGCAACTCGCTTGCAACCAAAGTAAAAATGATTCTCTAACATTACGTGTTGCAACTGACGGCGCTGATGGCGATATTTCTCTGGTACATTCACACCACTGATATCCGCCAATGCTTGCAAGAATTTATCTACAGCTACTAGTCCCGTGAGTTCGCTAAACACCTCATAAGGAATATTGAATCGCTTTTCTAAAATTTGTGCTGCACCGCGCATACTTTCACCTAATGCCAAAGTGAACGCAGAACTGCCCATTGAGCGCAACTGTGCTGTATTTGTACCATTAGCGGCCATGAAACCAGAAGAATCTTCTATGTGACTATCTAGAACGCCAGAAAGGTCTGGTACAACAATTGGTACAAGTCCAAAAGCAGCGACAATTTCTTTAATTTCTTGTACATCCCCAGGAGTGAAAGCAGAACTCGCCAAAATTGTGATTTGTGTGGGGCAGGGGTTTGGCGTTGAGGATTTTTGCGGAATTTCCCTAACTATACTCTCCACTGCACTAGCAAAACCATCCTGCAATGTACCTTTAAAATCTGGTGTGGAGACAAGCACAATTGGTAAATAATCTAATTCTGGATGGCGGTGGCGAATGTCTTTTACAAAGCGTTCCATATCATCGCCTCTAGTTTCCACAAGTCCAGTGGTACAAAGACCAATCATTTCTGGTTTCGATTTCTCTACCAAAGTGAGAATTGCTTGTTCAACTCTCTCTTCACCACCCAAAATTGTTGCAACTTCTGTCATTGCTGTGGTGGAAAGGGGAATTGTTTGACGAAAATGTTGCACTAGTACCGTTTTTGTCAAAGCTGTGCAACCTTGGGAACCATGCAATAAAGGCATCATTCCCTTCACCCCTAAAAAGGCTAAGGTTGCACCTATGGCTTGACTTTGCTTGAGAGGATTAACTGCAACTGATGTACTGGTAATGCTCACAATTGCCATGAAATTTGCTCCATGAATTAGTCTCAAATATCAGATATAAGCCCGTTAATTTATGAATGCAAAATAAAAATTTCATTGAAAAAGTAAGAAAGCAAATCAACTTTCTTCCCACGAAGCAGGTTGTTGTACTTGCTCCCACACAGGATTATAAAAAGTGGCATATAATTCTCGTGCCAGTTCCCATATTCCTGTATAACCCGTATATGCGCGATCGCTTTGTCTATGAATATCTAAGAATGGAATCTTTGCTATGAGAGCAGTCTCTAAATAACGAGCTTCAGCAATTAAAATATCAGCTTGATGTTCCTTGATTATCTGCAAAAATTTCTGAGAATTTTCTGATTCCAAAATTATGCTATCTCTACTTAGCAAATCTTTGAGTTTCACTAATTCGTCTTCTGTATTCATTTGAGTACAAATAGCAATAACTTCCATGCCTAACTTCTGAGCAGTAAAAATAATTAACCAACTTTTGAAATTTTTAATAGTAACAATAATACGTTTTCCTTGCAATTGTCTATGATATAAATTGAGTTTTGCTTCTAAAGCGATCGCTTCTTCTGCAATGAGTTTTTCTGTGCGTTCTATTAAATCAATATCTCCTAAATTTACTGCAATATTTCTTAAACACTGATTAATTTGCTCTATCCCATAAATAGACTCTTCAATATATGGAATACCATAGACTTTCTGCATTTTTTTGGCGATATTAATTAACGCGTTTGCAGACAACACAACGTTGAGCTTGGCATGATGCGCGTAGCAAACTTCTTGATAAATGGCATCGGCTGTAATTTTTGATAAAACTCGAATACCTAATTTCTCTAACAACGGTAGAAAATTCCACATTGCACCTGCAATATTATACTCACCAATCAAGTTAATATCGAATGGTGTAGTAACATCTGGTTTGGCTGTTCCAATAACGTGTTCTAGTAAGGCTTCACCAGCAACCCGGTTACCTCCTTTTTGTCCACCAATGAACCCAGGACAATGCACGGCAATAGTTGGTATTCCTGTTTTTTCACTAACATCTTTGCATATTCCTTCTATGTCATCACCAATTAAAGCAGTAATGCAGGTGGAGTAGACAAATATCGCACTTGGTTTGTAGCGTCTTTGTAATTCTAAAATGCCTTTGTATAGCTTTTTTGCTCCACCGAAGATAATATCACTCTCCTCTATTTCAGTAGTAAAGCGTATTTTATAGAGCATTGAACCAGAAGATAGACTGGTGTAGTTTCCCCAAATACTAGCAGCACAACCACTCGGCCCGTGGACTACATGAGCAGCATCAGTAATTGGTACTAAAGTAATCATTGCACTATCAAAAGCGCAACTTCCTTGAGCAGTTCCAGGCTGGGGTAATTGTGTAGAAGACTTTTTTTTCTTCTGCTTTTGCTGTTGAGTTTCGCTCTTTGATTCACTGAGTGAATCATTGATTTTTTTAGGTTGAGGGTTCATTTTTTTTAGTGAGAAGAGGTAGAAGTTATGAGGTGTTAGCGGAATTCAAAATTTGAGAAAGATTTTTAGTTGTTTAACGGTGTGCTTCTAGCATGGAAGAAAAGGGAATGAGAAAGAGAATTACTCATTCCCTAATGACCAACCAATTAATAGAAGGAGTAAACAAAAACCACAAGAGCGGTTTTACCGCGTAAATATTAACAGATTAATTTCTCTCAGGAGAACTTGAATAATTTACAAGCCGGAATTGGGATTGATTAATCTGTTATTCACACAAAACTCATACTGATTTATTTCTTGAACCTCCATATCGTTTTAAGAGTGAGAGAAAGTGGCTTAATTCCCCCACTTAATTGCTTTCGTTTCTCAGCAAATTCTGCTATTTCTTAAGCAAGAACAAGAGTCTTACTTTTTTTAGCTACCAGAAACTATTTCTACATTGCCTTTTGCCAGCGCTTCTAATGCTTCACCTTGAGCATCTTCTTGCTTTTTAGCAGCTTCTTCTTGAGCATTAGCTGTGGCAATCATTTTTGCAGCATTTTCTTCACTTTCGAGAATACCGAACTCAATCAACAACTCTTCTAACTCATCCATCTCAATGGGTGTAGGAATAGCAAGATTTCTATTGTTGATAATTTTGTCTGCTAATGTACGGTATTCATTAGCTTGGTTGCTATCAGGTGCATACTCGTTAACTGTCATCCGGCGCAATTCTGCGTGTTGCACGATGTTGTCACGGGGGACAAAGTGAATCATCTGGGTGCTTAATCTGGCTGCTAGGGTACTAATCAGTTCGTCTTCCCGGTCAGTTTTGCGGCTATTACAAATCAGACCACCCAAGCGCACACCACCCGTATGAGCATACTTGAGAACGCCACGAGCAATGTTATTAGCAGCGAACATCGCCATCATTTCCCCAGAGGTAACGATATAGATTTCTTGGGCTTTCCCTTCACGGATGGGCATAGCGAAACCACCGCACACAACGTCACCCAATACGTCGTAGGATACGAAATCTACGCCACTATAAGCACCGTTTTCTTCTAGGAAGTTAATAGCGGTGATAATACCCCGACCGGCGCAACCAACACCAGGTTCTGGCCCCCCAGATTCTACGCATCTGATACCCCGGAAGCCTTCTAGTACCACTTCATCAAGTTCTAAGTCTTCGACTGCACCTCTTTCCGCAGCCAAGTGCAGCACGGTGGTTTGAGCTTTAGTGTGCAAAATCAAGCGTGTAGAGTCAGCTTTGGGGTCACATCCGACAATTAAGATGCGTTGACCTACTTCTGCCATAGCGGCTAAGGTATTTTGGGAGGTGGTAGATTTACCGATACCACCTTTACCGTAGAAAGCAATTTGTCTAATTTTTTCGTCGGACATGATGTTTTTTCCTGCAATTGTTGTTTGGTGGGTCTTTTGCTCTTGGGTTCACACTGTTAACTTACAAATGTGACCTCGTTGAGAACGTCGTTAGAGACTGCGTGTTGAGTTACACGCCGGAGGCGGGCTGCGCCTACGCTCTACACGAAAAACATTTACTCTTGAATACATAAGATTCGTGGTGAAATTTTGGGCTATGATTGCTCTGACTTCATGGCAGAAGTGCATCAAAAATGTACGGTTTGAAATGATGCATCACGGTACATTTGTGAATCTGACTCGAAGTTTAGATATGCTTTTTGTAGAACCCTGTCGCAGAAATATTGCAAGTATTACCAGACTCTTATATCTTGTCCGCCTAATTACCCATAATAAAAACCTCTCCGCGTCTCCGCGTCCCCGTGTCTCCGCGTCAGTCCTAACTATGGGTCTTTCACCGAACCTGATATTAGTTGTATGAATCCAGTTAAACACTTATTATTGACATTGGTGTAAAGACACAAAGGTGGAGAAAGATTTTCATCACAACTGAAGCGGACATCAGATATCAGATGATTTCTGTGGAAATAGAGATAATACCACATCAAAATCTCAAAATCTATTAAAGCGATCGCCACAGGAATTGAAATTTACGCAAAGTGTTTCCCAAAACCACACAACCAACCTGACAAAAGCAATCGACTTTAAACGCTTGCTACAATTTCCCCAATTTTGCTGATATCGTAGCCACCCAGAATTTCAAATTGTGAGTGAACCATTCGATGCCCCAAAGTACTAAGCAACTGCTGTACTGGTGCTTCTTCTAGATATTCCTTGAGAATCACTAAATCGTATCTTGATTGATGTAGAGGGATAAATCCCAGCCCAAAGGCGGTAGCCACAGATGCGGTACTTATACCTGCATCTGCAACTCCTAATGCTACTGCTTGGGCAACATCTTGGTGGCTTTGAACAATATAGTCAAACCCTTTAACATCATGAAACGGTATCTGTTGTTCTTGGAGTTTTTGTTCCAATAGTAAACGAGTACCAGCACCAGTTTCACGGTTAACAATAGTCGCTTTCCGTTCCACTAAATCATTTGCTGTTCTAATTCCCATTGGGTTACCAGGTTTGACTAAAAATCCTTCTTCCCAAACACCCAAGGTAATCAAAACTGCTTTCCTTCCAGCCAAAACATCTCGAACAAAAGGAGTATTATACTCGCCAGTCTCGGTATCGTAGAGGTGCATCCCAGCAATGTGGGCCTCTCCTTTGCATAGACTGTGTAATGCAGACATGCTATTGGCAAAGTTAAATTGCACCCGTAATTGTGGATGCCAGCGTTCAGTTGCTCTAGCCCACAGCGAAATCACAGGCGCACAGCCAGCAATCACAACTGTGTTGTGCAGTGTTTCCAGATTATCGTCCAACAGCCGGACTTTAACTTTATTTGTATCTGTTTGACGCTGACTCTCTCCCTCCGGGTGAAGCAGTTTGCTTATGCCTCTTAAGCCTTCCACCGCAATTGCTTCACCATCGGCGGGAATCATATCTTGGCGAAACGCATCTTTGCCAATTAAGGGATAAGCTACCCATTGTCCTGCTACCCTAGCCAAGCTGACTCGCGTTTGTTGTTCCAGGGGCACGGGTTTAGCTAGCACTGCTTCAATTTCAGGTAAATCCCGCTCTAACCAGAATAGATCCTCTACTTGACAGCCAAGTGCCTTTGCTAGGCGCAGTGTTATGGCCACTGAGGGAGCGTATTGTCCCGATTCTACACCACTGATAGTTTGACGAGTCACACCAGCTAGATTTGCCAAGTCTTGTTGGCTCATGCCTAGACGAGTTCTTATTGACTTCAAGTTGTTACGGAGATCGTTATCCTGCTTCATTGGCTTGAGCTACTTTCAGTTTCAAAAAGCCGAGCGCGGATTTAACTTAACATCTTGCCAAGGCGAAACTGTGTTCATATCATTCCTCTTAGACAAGATAATTGTGCTTTCGCTGTTTTGATTCCCTATATTCACAGAATATCACAATATTTGCAATTTTCCTGGCAAAGCGCAATTTTTTTTGCTGTAAATTATTTTTTAGTCCTCGATTATCGCTCAAAACTCCCTAATCATCAATAACAAAGGATTTTTTTGATTTTTATTTTTACCAACTTTTTTGGTAAAAAGTAACTCTCAATACAGTTTTGCAAATAAATTTGGGTTTTGATGCTTGATAGGCGAGTTATACAAGCTCTGACAAATATACCACGACCCACAGAGAACTCGTGAGGGAAATTTGTCCTCACTCAAAACACTGTTTTTACTCAGAAGAATATTGCCAAGCTCAATCTATGTTTTATCCGAATCAGCTCTTAGGCAGTTAGCTTAGGCATATAGGACTCATATTTGATTTGGAGAAATATGCGTAGGGGAGCCAGTGTGTTGCTCTGGTTAAGAAAGTTGTAGCAACTGGCGTTGTGTTAGGCATCAACCATAACGCACCGTCCAGGACTTTTGGTGCGGCGCTTGGTAACAACACACCAGTTATTTGCACTACAGCAATGGAGAGAATAATGATTACCGAAGAAGACTTAGCCCAACAATTTAGTGTAATTATCGAGCATACTCACCCAAGGGTATGGGAACTACTACGTCAGTGTTATGTGAAGGTAATTAATCCTAGACCTTACTTAACAAGAGCGAATATCAAAACCTGTATCCGCTATGGAAAATACATTGGTATTTATTGCCCCAATCGACTTATTAATGCAATAGCCGCAGAAAAAAACTTACTCACAGAAGTAGCAGAATATATGGGATTAGTGGAGGTTGTTTGTATAAATGCCAACAGCTTACTGCACGATCCTTTATCCAATTTAAAGGAAGCTTATCCACGTTTATGGTTAGATTTACTTTGGATTGTTACCCAAGAACATTGACACTCCCCGACCTCAAGCTATGGGGATTCTAGATTCAACGAGTAGGGGCGGATTTACCAAAATCCTCATTAATAATATTTGTCAACCCGCCCCTACGCTTAAACCCCTTGCGGTATCTAAAAATATATTTGTTATTTTACTAACTAAGTTGGTAAAATTTAGAATAAGTTAAATCAGGTAATTGATGCAATAACCTTCTTGTATAGCAGTTAAAGCATGGTTTAGGGCATAAACTAAAAAGATTTTCCGGCCTGTTGCTGTTCCCTACCACAGCAATTATGCAGGCTACCTGCGGAAAATCCAAGAGTTCCTAGCCTGATATAAGCGAAAATGAAATTCTAAGTGTTGCAAAAATCTTATCCAATGGATGGAAGAGAATTTTACTCTAGCTTAATTCGGCTTCATATTCTACATCATGCAGTCAAAGAGCCGATTTTTGGGCTGGCTATTATTGAAGAACTGGCATGTCATGGCTATAAACTCAGTTCTGGAACACTGTACCCAATGCTGCACGATATGGAGCGTAAGGGATATTTAAATTCTGTTGAAGAGAGATCGGGGCGGTACAGCCGACGCTTGTACAGAACTACCGAATTAGGAAAAACGACTTTAGAAGATGCCAAAGAAAAGGTAAAAGAATTATTTGGCGAATTGTTTGAGAATTCGTGAATTTAATACTGGAGATTTTCTTTTGAGCAACAAAGTAGCTGAGGACACTTAGTAGTGTGCCAAGGCAACTTGGCTCTTTAAAGGGGAAAGGGGAAGGGGG
>NZ_JACKZU010000171.1:0-16777 GCF_014222165.1 Nostoc sp. 2RC | reverse complement strand
CTGTGTAATAGTATTTATCAATAAAAACAAAAAAGCGCCACTATAGTCTAATAAAAATATAATAACATCAAAAAGACATAAAAATACTATTTATATAAAAACAAGTACCTGTGTAATTGTGAACAATATCGGTGTTGACTGTTGACTGTCAACAACCTTAACATCTAAATATTTGACAAATTATAGGAATTTTATTTAATTTTGAAACAAAATTTGGTACATTTTACTCTTTTATAACCCTCTTGCCTATTACCTATTGCTTATTGCCTGCCTAGATAGATATGTTCATTAATCAAATCGGACGGCTATATTTAATTCTGCCAATCACAACAGATGCGGATGGTAAATGTAATTAATCAAGAAAGGCTTGGTAGTTAACCAAGCCTTAGGTAAGAGTAGAGTCTATCAGGAGAATTTAGTCATTTTAACTGAGGAATACATCTGTCTAAAGAGAGTAGACAAATATCTTATCAATTTATTTATAAATATCTATACTAATAATAAAAAGGCTTAGCGGATTGCTAAACCTCCTTAGAAAGCAGTTATTCGACACACCAGAATTAATTTAAACTTGGTCTTCGTTATAGTCATCTTCCTCTAGGATGTATTGAATATTTATGAAATCTGATAAGCTTCCTTCGTTGCATCTAAATTACTGTTGACTGTTGACGCTTGACTGTCAAATAACCTCATGAGTAATTCCAGTTTTGTATCATTTAGGAATAGATCGAGGTTTGGAATCTAGAGAAAATTCAATAAAATTAGGACACATATTTGATTTTTGAAATATAGGTAGCATCTATCCAGGACTTTAATCCATAATCCTTTCATCGAAAATTGGTATTATTGCTTCGTTGTGGCGGTACGTAGTGGAACCCAAGGAATTCTCGAAAATCTTGGATTATAGCAGTCCGATTTGATTTATAAACATATCGTATGTAGGTAGGCAAGAGGCAAAAGGCAATAGGTAAGAGGTTTATAGAAAATTAAAGGGTAGGGAATTTTGTTCGCAAATTAAATAGCAGTCCTATAGCTGTGGGATTTTGCTACATTCTCTAACTGAATTTACATTTATACATTTACAGCAGTTTTCAGGTATTTAGGCCAAAATTGAGGCGGAGAATTGGGAGTAGTGAGTAGCGAGTGGTGTAGTTGAATTACTTGAAAATCGCTGTAATTAAGTATTAAAAATTATTAGCGTACGGAGTCGCCATTTTCTATAATCTTAAGTTAAGTGCAATGATTGAAAAATCAACTTATGCTTCAAGTTTATGGTAAACTAATGAACAGTTTAGAATGGCTATATTTAAATGTTTGTGCTTAGCAAAACTCTACAATACTTAGCTAATTTTTTACTAATTTAAATGTCAGTTAAAATACTGCTTATATGTTCATGCATTCTATTACATTTGTCAAAAAATGAAATTCTATTTGTGAAACTTGATAGAATAAATGATAACTATTAAAGTCTATTGATTACTTAGACCTTAGTAAATAATTTGACAATTAATAGTAGGATTACTTAATTTGTAGTATCTTTTTTTTAATCTGTTCGCGTAATATTTTAAGCAATGGTGTTGCAAGTAATCATTTGAACTTTCTAAAGCTTTACTATATAAATTTATTATGAACCAATTAAGAAAATATTTCGCAATTTTGCGTATGATTGAAAAGTATCTGCCCATGCTGTAAGTTTGAGGTTCTTTTACCTCAATCTTTTTTGTTTGGGCAAGGACGATCGCCTAAGTCAAAGTAAAAGAAAACCATTACCTCAGTAACCGTTATTTTATCGTTTTGAGGAAGTCTCGTCTGTATATCTCAAGAAAGACAATGAATCCTAATAAAATGTTCTGGAGAAGAGATGTATTTGGCACATTCATTCACGAATGATGAAAAAAAGCAAAACTCTCACCAGCCTTTGATTTTGGTAGTGGAAGACAATAATGATAGTCTTCTGTTGATTAGCTATGCTCTAGAGTCAATAGGTTGTAGATTCATTTGTCAGACAGATTGTTCTGCAACGGTGTTGGTAGCTAAAGAATATCAACCAGACTTGATATTGCTAGATATTTTATTACCAGGTCTCAGCGGTATTGATGTTGCATATCATTTGAAGCAAGAACCTCTAACTTACCAAATTCCAGTGGTTGCAGTCACAGCCTTAGCCACTAAGGAGGATCGAGAGCGTATTTTGAGAGCTGGTTTTAATGATTACATTAGCAAACCCTACATGATTGAGGATTTAGAGGCTGTAATTCGTCGGGCGCTAAAGGGAGAATTCAGTTTTCACTCAGCTTTTGAGGTTTGCCAAGATTAGTAATGTAGCAGGGTTTTTTGGTGTCTGGATTTTACGGTGTCAACTGCTATATTCAAGGTTTTTGGGTAGTTCGACAGTGAATAAACTGCCTTTACCTACTTCAGAAGTGACTTGGATAGTTCCTGTGTGTGCTTCTACAATTCGGTGGGATAGATGTAGTCCTAAACCACTACCTGAACGTTTGTTTCTGCCTTGCCGAAATCGCTCGAAAATTGTTGCTTGGTCTTCAGGCGCAATTCCATATCCTGTATCTTCTACCTCAATTGTTACCCAATCTTGAAGTTTAAAATTTTTTGGTGATTTTTCAAAAATGCGGACTGTGATACCTCCTGTGTCTGTAAATTTGATGGCATTTGCAATTAAGTTGTATAGTACCCGTCTGAGTTCAAAGCGATCGCCCATAACTATAGCAGTATTTTTATCCTCTGGGTTTAATCCACTAGTATCTACTTTCAAAGTCAAATTTTTTTCATTAGTCAGAGGTGTGATTTCACTCACCACTTCTTGAGCGATTTCTGCCAAATCGCATATTTCCCAATTTAAAGTTTTTTTACCTGCTTCAAAGCGATAAACTTCTAGCATGGTGTTTACCATCTGCATTAAATTTTGGTTACTGCGAATCATGACGGCGATCGCTTTTTTCATTTCCGGCGAAATTTTGCAGAATGTTTCCATCTCAAACAAATTCAACATGCGATCGGCCGCTACCAACGGAGTTCGCAAATCGTGAGTCAAGCGGGAAACAAAGTCTTCTCGCTGGCGCGCCATTTTTTGTTGTTCGTCGAGACTGTGTTTGAGGCGTAAAAGCGATCGCACTCTCGCCAAAAGTTCATCGGTATCAAATGGTTTGCGAATAAAATCATCAGCACCAGCATCCAAACCTTCCACAACGCTAGATTCATGGAAAGCAGTAATCAACAAAATTGGGATATAACTACTAATTGCACGGTTATTGCGAATCCGGCGGGTAACTTCATAACCATCCATCCCCGGCATCATTACATCTAATAAAATCAAATCCGGTGGAGATTGTTCAATTTTTCGCAAAGCAGTTATCCCATCTGAAGCTAAATCAACTTCATAACCTTCACTTTCTAGAATCGTTTGTACCAAAATCAAATTATCTCGCGTATCATCAACTGCGAGAATGCGATCGATTTTATAATTTTCAACTACAGACATGATTTATCAACTTTTATCAATTTTTTTAGCAGTAACTTATAGTTTAAATTTGGGAGAACCTATGGGTGATTTTCTCCCTGGAGCAGATGATTGATGGGGATTTTTAGCAGAACAAAAAACCCCATCTTTTTCCCAATGTAAGCTTTGAGGCTCCACTGCTACAGTTGCTAATGTTACTTGACGTGGCAATTCTATTCTAAACATTGAACCGATGCCTAGTTGGCTCTCTAGAACTATTTTGCCACCCATCATTTGTACCAATGAATCTACAATAGCTAAACCCAGACCAGTGCCTGGATATTTCCGAGTAATAGTTTGATCGACTTGGCGAAATGCTTCAAAAATAAGTTTGAAATCTCTAGGTGCTATACCAATACCTGTATCTTTAACGATAATTGCCACTCGATTAGCCTGTAGTTCCTTAATCTCAACTAAAATTTCACCGGATTCTGTAAACTTTATGGCGTTAGAAAGCAAGTTGATTAAGATTTGTTTAACACGAAATGGATCGTTAAATCCCAAAGGATTTTGTAAATCGATTTCCACCAGCAATGAGAGATTTTTCGCCTCTGCTAAAGAATGCATTTCTCCAACAGCTGTGTTTACGATCTTAGAAATATCAAATATTTCTGGCTTTAAGTCTAATCGTCCAGACTCCAACTTAGAAAAATCCAGAACTTCATTGAGCAGCATTAACAAATGCTTACCATTATTTAAAATGCGCTCAACCATATCCGCTTGTTGGTGTGTTAGTTGACCGAACTTTGGACGCAAAAGTATTTGTGAAAAACCAATAATCGCATTCATTGGCGTTCTCAGTTCGTGGGACATGGTAGCTAAAAAATGTGATTTTAGCCGCGATGCTTCCAATAATTTAAAGTTTTGGATTTGAATTTGTTGCTGTTGTCTTTCTAATTCTTGGTTTTTACGAATCAGTTGTTCGTGACTTTCTCTGAGTTGCTGGTTTGCCAAAGCTGCCTGCATTTCAGCACGATGAACTCGAATGGCATTCCGCAAAATATGTGCCAATATTTCTGAGGATATTCTAGACTTAGAAAGATAGTCTGTAGCACCAGCTTTCATTAATTCAACAGCGATTTGTTCATCTCCTTGTCCAGTTAGGACTACTAGAGGAACTTTGATATCCGAAGCGCGTATGTTTTGGATGAGAGTTAATCCATCTTGGTCTGGTAAGCGATAGTCAAGGAAAACACAATCATAAGTTGTGGTGCTTAATACAGAAAATGCATCATGACCATCGCTGACTTCAGACAGATGCATTTGCACGCCGGCTTTTGTCAAGGCACGACGTACTGCCATCCGGTCTACTTCGTCATCGTCTACAACCAAAATTTTCAGCGTCTCTTCCATCGGTTTTAATTTTCGCCGTAAAACATAGGTTGATGTATAACATTTCTCTTTTCAGATTATCCTATTAAAGAATGTAAGATTTTCTGAGATCTAAAATCTGTAACTTAATTAACTAAGACCTTTTGTAATATATCCAAGTATGTTAAAAATTCCCAAATCAGAAAACTTGAAAAATCAAAACAATATTTCCCAAATCAGTATACCAATCATCGGAGACTCGCGATCGATTCTGACTTTTGAATGGCAGCTGTCATAAATCTCTTGACCAGAGTAACATGCTGCTTCATAATGGAAGCTAATTTCTGAAACTAAATCAGCAATAGTAATATTTATTTGGCATATCTTCTTGAGGAGGGTAGCTGCGATCGCCGCCCTACATTCTAGCTGTCTCTAGTTCATCACCTGGAAAGTCAACTAGGTTAAAAATATTAATTTTCATGAATGTAATCTTGACATTCATCAATATTAAAGAAATCCCAAAAATCAACAACGGCACATTGTCGTTAACTGTTGACTGTCAACTGTCAACGCCAAACAGTTATTTTTGGACTTGGAATTCCCTTAATTTTTTTATCCTCCATTAGTAGTAGACTAATCACAGTTGCAGGTGTTTCCTGAGAGTTAATTTTTGCTTGTTGTATGCAGAATATGGTTAATTGACTTATGTATTGGCACTAAACTGCTAGCTTGTAACCAATACCTCAAAAGCAATTAGCAATTAACAAACTAAAAAATATTGAACTCAAGACAGTAAACAAGGCTAGTATAAAGTAAAATAAAATACTTTATAGAGCTTAAAACAATTGTAAATGAGTCAGTTCACAACCGTCGTCAGTCATTAGTGAGAGTTGCACGCTATTATTGTGTACCATAAGCTTGAGCAGTTTTACCCATCAGTTTGGTCAGACGAGGTAAATAAAGAAGTACTAGGTGTACTTAATTTATAAATTTTAAGGAATCTTAACCTCTTGGAATTATTGACAGTGTTGACTGTTGACTGTTGACAGAGCAGTGAAGAATTAGAGTTTATTCTCCTTATCCCCACCTCACCATCCCCCCATCTCCTTTGTCCACATTCCTGGCTTTGCACAAGATAATAGTAAATAACCAGGGGATCGTAGAAACTAAAAGCTGATTTTTGCACAAAAGTGAGAAATTTAGTATTCGTATCAATATTTCATCCTTTTTGTGCAACTCACCATATATCTCCGGCTAGATTTGTACTCTATCTAAATATAAAAAATTAGGATATTTATTATTTCTATCGGTGGATGCAGAGTTATCAAAAGATCATCTATCTTTGGTTTGGGAAAATAAAGCGTAGGTAAGAAATCGCCGCTCAAGATGAGGCAGTGCGCTGGAAGTGTTTATCAACTTCCTAACGCCGAACCCTCTTTCTTAGCAGCTGCCGTTCATAAGTCATAATAGAGAATGAATCTAATATAATTGATATATGGATTCATTAAGTATGATGGTGATTCTTGAACTATTTTGACTCCTAAATTCTTAACAGAAAAAGTAATTACAAAAGGTAATACTTTAAAAGATGCAAACAGTGTAAGAGTGAGTGTAGCGATGAGTGAAATTAGCATTATTTTAATTGAAGATCATGATTTAACACGAATGGGACTAAGGGCCGCATTACAGTCTCACAGTGCATTAAAAGTGATTGGTGAAGCTGCAAACGCTACTCAAGGATTAAAACTTTTGGAAACGGCAAAGCCAGATGTAGCCGTTGTCGATATTGGCTTGCCTGACATGGATGGTATTGAACTGACCCGTAAATTCAGACGTTATCAAGCGGAAACTGGGGGACAGCCAGCAACCAAGATTCTCATCCTCACAATGGATCATACAGAGGATGCCGTACTTGCGGCTTTTGCGGCAGGAGCAGATTCTTATTACATGAAAGAAACAAGCATCAGTAAATTAACTGAGGCTATACAAGCGACTTATGGTGGCAACTCTTGGATCGATCCCGCCATCGCCAATGTAGTTTTACGGAAGATGCGCCAAGGAATTCCTGGAGAAAGCCAAAGTTCTGACAAACCAAAAACCGTAAAAATCGAAGCTTTAGCCACAGAATACGAGCAAGTTTTGGAAACATACCCCTTAACCCAACGAGAATTAGAAATTTTAGAATTAATTGTCGCTGGATGTAGCAACGGGCAAATTGCCGAAAAACTCTACATTACAGTTGGTACTGTCAAAACCCACGTTCGGAACATTCTCAATAAACTCTGTGCTGATGACCGTACCCAAGCTGCTGTTAGGGCTTTGCGTTCTGGGTTAGTAGCGTGAGGGATTGGGGAGATGGGGAGATGGGGAAATGAGCAGGCTCTTGAGGCAGGGGAAAAGGTTAAAGGGAAAAGGGAAAAGGAATAGATTTAATCTTTCCCCTTTTCCCCTTACCCCTTTCCCTTTCCTCATGTCCTTCATCCCAACCTTTCTTGCAAACATTGGGCAATGCGTAGTGCTGCACCTGGTTTTCCCATGCGGCGCACTCCGTTTTCGGCAATTATTTGCAAATTATCGGGATCTCTGAATAAGGACTGTACTATTTTTGCAACTTCCGCTGGCTGCTCAACTAAAATCAAAGATGAACCTAAAAGCCGACTTTGCGCTTGAGCGAAGCCAAGGTTATATTGAGGCCCTTTGCCGGGAATAGCGATCGCAGGTTTCCCTAAACCAATAAACTGTTCTGTAGCTGTACCCGCCATTGCGATCGCCACATCTCCTAAATGCAAACAGTCATTATAAGCTTGTTGTGTTAATACTAAATATGCATTTCTTTGCTTAAATGTCAAGACATTTGGGTCTGGAAGTGAGATAGGACATTCTGATGCAGTTCGCCAGCCTTGGGATTGTACCCTTTGAGATAAGATATTACAGTCTAGACCAGGGGCGATGGCAGCTAAAAACACCAAAGTGCCAGAGGTGTGGAAAGTAGAATTTCGCTGTTGCAAACTTGTTAGTAATGCAGACACAGCGATGGTAATACTTTCCCAATTATTGTAAGCTTCTGGCGGACGGGAACCAGGCAAAAGAGTCACTACAAAAGGTCGCACAGTTTCCTGTTGGTGGCTAGCTACACTATAAAATTGTGAAGATGAGAATGTAGGTTCTAGACCATCCATCATCGGATTACCCAAACTCAAAGCCGGAATTGGCCATTGTTTTAATATTTCCGTTGTTAGCGCATCTCTGAGAAACACCGCCTGACAACGGCGACGACTCATTAACCAACGTTCCCAAGGATGATACACTGAACCAGAAAAGTTTTCCCAACTTCCACCCTGGGATTTTTTTGGTAACAAGCCAACTTCATCTCGCACGTGATATTCTGATTTTGCCGTACCAACAAAAGCATAATTAGCACCGCTCAAAGCCGCAAACAACAATGGCACAATATCTCCCACAGCTAAAATTGCTCTCTTGTTACCCAATTTTTTTTGAGAATTTACCCAGCGGCGAATTGCCTTCAATTGACTAAAGGTGAGTTGCAATAAACCACCGCGTACATCCCGCGCCAATTGGCGTCCATCCATATAAATAAAGCCACCAGAAGGCATAGTGCGTACTGAACCGATGAGAGGAATATTCAGTTGTTCATAAGCACGTCCTTCACCCACCAGAGGTAAAGCAAATATTTCTGGTGGATTTGGTTGTCGCTGGAGTTCTTGTAAAATACGAACTGCAATTATATCTTCTCCATGTCCGTTACTTAATACAAGTAATCGCAAACACGAACTTGCAGCTTGGGAATTAGAAGCTAAGGATAAGCGAGATGCATTACTCATAGGATTTTATAGTTGTACTGTGACTATCCAGTAATGGTGATATCATGCCGTAAAATTATATTTTGATTATTCTGGAATTCACCGATTAATGCCTAGCCAATCTCACAGTGTATAGGAATCTGATTTGGTATAAGGTAGAATTGCAAAGCTTTGCGTACCTGAAAATTTATATTTTTCAACGGTTTTCACTACTGGGAATCCTATTCTCGGTAACACAGCAAAGTTGCTGTGAAACAAAAAATCAAAATTAACTGTCTATGTGGGTAAGAGATATAAATAAGGAATTTTGCAAAGTAATTTGTAGTTAGTATTATCCTTACTACTTTACTTGAGTTGAATTAATACTAAATTCCTAAAGGATGTATTGTTTGAAATTGTTCAAACAGTCTTTTAGTCAACATTTATAATCCCAACTTTCAGTTAATTAAGTTAAATATTATGAAAATTTCTACTACGGCAATTTTGACTTTAGCAACTTTAGCTGCTGGCAATGTTACTCAGCAAGCCACAGCTGCATCTGCTAAAACTGTGACTCCAACTGCAAAACCTGATAATTTGGTAGTGCCAGTAATTGAAGAAACTCCCACACGAATAGAAACAATTGCTTCTCCAGAAACTATAGTTGCACAACAATTTTCCCAAAATCCCCTGCCAGTAACTACAACTGCAAATAAAAATTCGCCAGTCATTTTAAAACCACCAGCCACACTCATACAAAACCAACCAAACAAGGTTAACTCCTCTGAAACACCATTTGCGATTCCCTCGTCTCCCTCTCTCCAAACCCCTGTAATTAACAATGATTTAGTGGTGACAGCCACAAATGTACAAATAGTGGGGGCGAATCAAGAATTGCAAGAAATCATTCGCAAAGTAATTAAAACTCAGACTGGTGGAGAGACTAGTCAAAGCCAGTTACAAAAAGATGTGACGGCGATTTTGGATACAGGTTTATTTAGTAATGCCACTGTGAATAGTCAAAGTACATCTACTGGGTTGAATGTAGTTTATCAGGTGCAACCGGTAATAGTGCGATCGCTGCAATTATCTGGGGCAAAAGTCCTGACTTACCAAGTCGCCCAACAGCGTTTGCAATCTCAAATTGGTAGCGCTATCAGTCCGGCTGCACTCGAACAAGCAGTGACACAAATTAACAAGTGGTACGCTGACAATGGTTATAACTTAGCACGGGTGCTATCAATTAAACCCAGTCCTCAAGGAATTCTCACCTTGAATGTTGCTGAAGGCTTGGTGGGGGATATCAAGTTTCGCTTTGTTGGTGACGACGGTAAAACCGTAGATAGTAAAGGTAATCCCGTGGGAGGACGCACCAAACCAGATTTTCTCCAACAGCAACTCAAGCTAAAATCCGGTGAAGTTTTCCAAGAAAATGTAGTTAAACAAGACATCCAACAGCTATACGCCACCGGCTTATTTCAAAGTGTGAATGTTGCTTTGGAAGGAGACGCCACAAAAGTTGATGTGGTTTATCAACTCAAAGAAACTGGGGCGCGTGGCGTGAATTTGGGTGGTAGTTACAACGCCGAACAAGGATTGATAGGTACAATCAGCTATCAAGACCGCAATGTCGGTGGTGCTAACGATACTTTAGCGTTGAATGTTGGCGTTAGTAGCCGGGACTTACAGTTTAATAGTAAATTTATTAGTCCTTACCGAGCAACTAACCCCGATCGCTTGGGTTACACTGTGAATGTTTTCCGCAATGGCGAACTTTCTCAAACCTTTGACGATGAAATTAAGTTAGCCAACGGCGATAAAGTCCAAGAAGGTCACATTGGTGGTGGCATCAGTTTACAACAACCAATAGACGGCTGGAATACCTCATTAGGACTGAATTATAACCGGACTACTATCCGCGATCGCCAAGGTAATGTTACCCCAACAGATGCCCAGGGCAATCCTTTATCCTTCAGTGGTACTGGTGTGGATGACCTAACCACCGTATCCTTCACCGCCACCAAAGACCAACGAGATAACCCCCTTAATCCTACTAAAGGTTCCGTGTTGAGTTTGAGTACAGAACAATCTGTGCCCGTTGGTCAAGGTAATATTTCTCTCAATCGCCTCAAAGCCAATTACAGCCAATATTTACCAGTTCAATTATTTAGCAGCAAACAGCCACAAGTATTTGCAGTCAATGTCCAAGCTGGTACTGTCATTGGCGACTTACCGCCCTACGAAAGCTTTAACTTGGGTGGTTCTAACTCAGTGCGGGGTTATGACTCCGGAGAAGTTGGTAGCGGTCGCAGTTATGTCTTAGCTTCGGCGGAATATCGCTTCCCGGTTTTACCAATCGTCGGTGGTGTATTGTTCGCTGACTTCGCCTCCGACTTGGGTTCCGGTGATACTGTATTGGGAAATCCGGCGGGTGTGCGAGACAAACCAGGTTTGGGTTTTGGTTATGGCGCTGGAGTACGAATTGATTCACCCTTGGGCTTAATTCGGGCTGATTATGGTTTTAATGACCAAGGAGAAAGCCAATTACATTTAGGTATTGGACAACGGTTTTAAGAAGAAGAATTCAGAATTCAGAACTCAGAACTCAGAATTAGATAAGACTTACACAAGTACTATAGCAATCTGAATTGAATTATGAGAAAATACGTAGATTCAAAATCAAATTTACAAGTAAAATTTTATTCAGTCTTGGCGATTAGAAATCGCGGCTACACAGACGAAACCCGCCTACGCGGGTTATTCAATGAAGTCCACGTAGGTGGACTTTGTTTGTGTAGTAGCGAATTCTATTCGCCCAATGGGTTCTAAATTTGTCATGAATGATTCAGGATTGCTATATTTATTTCATCATGATTTAGGATTGCTATATGCTTGCGATCAACGCTGGAATTTTTCTAAGTTAAAGCTTGTAAATCCAGATATGTTGAAATGACGAATACCCCGAAGCAATAAAGTAGGATTTACAAGCCATTGTACTGCCAAAAAAAACTCTGTTCCACTTTCTATATATCGTGGAATACTGATTGATACACTATCTTGCAAATGCAAAGTCAGATAATTTTTATTTAAATCTTCTAGTTGTATCCATGCAGTTGGGACTGCGGGTGATACTATAAAGTCAGGGGTCATTTTGGTGATTACTCCTTGCCAACCACTTAATTCATTTGCAGCAGGTAAAGGAGATTCATTAACTATACTGTCTAAATGTTCAGAAATTATCAAAATATCTAAAGTATTATTTTCGTTATATCTAGCAACTGCACTTCTACGCCTATCTTGATGCTTAAAACCAGTTTCAAAAAAGAATATCGAACCAGGTTTTACTTCTGAAGAACCCCAGGAAAAGCTATCATTAAAATGAAGGGATCTGATGTGAGGTTTGAGATGCGGCCCATAGGTTTCTAATTTGTTTGTTCCATCAACATAGGTAGAATAATTCTGATGATTCATTTGACTGCCATCGCTGTTTAAATGGAAGCTTCTAACACATTGATGAGACTTAATTAATTGTCCTTCCAAGTTATAAACGTTCCAGGTTCCGTGCCAGTCTCCGATATGAGTGCAAAAATTCTCCCAGTTGATAAGTTGGGCATTTGTGATGATTTCTGAATTCATTGCCAGGTATTGTTTAGATGATTTTTTGCTATAGACACGAATAATAATATACAAATTTGAAATTTGAAATTATATGTAAAAATTATCAGTAGTGCAGATTGAATTGCTGTTTGAGCTTGTAGCAATTACCTTGTCAAGTAGTAATTCCCCCTAAAATCCCAAAGATAAAGCACAGCTGGAGTCTGTTTTCTGCTGCAAGATTTCTTGACTATCGCGCTATCCTATGAAGAAGATAAAATTGTTGCGATCGCTGGGGAGGTTTTTCCCACCAAGGCAATTCCCAAAAGGAAATCATCCCATAGATAGACGGGCAAAAACCGCGTCATCCTAAAAATATGCGAAAATTTGGGGAAATATCTTAAAAATCAGGACTAGCTAGTTATCTGCTCACTCAAGACTCAGGACTTTCTATGTTAGCAGGCACAATTTTACAAGATGGAAAATATACCCTAATCCAAGAAATAGGGCGTGGAGGCTTTGGCATTACGTACAAAGCTAAGCATCACTACTTGGGTCAGGAGGTGGTGATGAAAACCATCAATGAACGGCTGCGACAACATCCTGATTTTGCCAAATTCGAGCGCCAATTCCAAGATGAAGCCAGACGATTAGCTACTTGCATCCATCCAAATATAGTCCGAGTCAGCGATTTTTTTGTGGAAGCTGGGTTGCCTTACATGGTGATGGAATACATTCCTGGGGAAACTTTGGGCGACGCATTTGTGTTACCAGGAATACCTTTACCGGAAGCCACAGCAATTCATTATATCCAGCAAATCGGTGCGGCCTTGCAGGTGGTACACAATAACGGTTTGCTGCACCGGGATGTGAAACCAGACAATATCATCCTGCGCCAAGGAACCCAGGAAGTGGTGTTGATTGATTTTGGCATTGCTAGGGAATTTAATGGTGGAGTTAGACAGACTCACACAGGTTTGGTTTCAGAGGGTTATTCTCCCATTGAGCAGTACCTAACCCAAGCACCGCGCACACCCGCCACAGACGTTTATGGTTTAGCTGCAACCTTGTATGCCCTGTTGACAGCTCAAGTTCCCATGCCGGCATTATTGCGCGATCGCGAGCAAATGCCATCCCCCCGCGAACTACAACCACATTTAAGTGCAGCTGTCAACCAAGCAGTAATGCGCGGTATGGCTGTAGAATCTCGTTTTCGTCCCGCCACCGTTGCCGAGTGGCTACAATTGCTACCGGGGAGTGGAGTCAATATCACACCCCAAGTTTTACCGACCTCGGCGGTGCAAACTATTAATTTATCTGCACAGCAGGCGGAAACTCTCATTGGCAAAAATTTCAAAAAAGCCAAGCCCCAGAAAACTCCACACCTTCAAAAACAGCAGTCATCTAAAATATTTCTTGGTATTGGTATAGCTGTAGTTGCCGCCACAAGTGGATTTGCCATCACTAAAATGTTACCCAAATCTCAGCCGCAGCCAACCGCCAAACCACTTTTTCAACAGCCGACTCAAGAACCAGCCGCCAAAGTACCGAATTCAAGCGATACATCTTCCTCTGCGTCTCCAGAAACCAACACCACCTCAAAAACTGAATCTGCACGCACCTCCAATTTCCGGCAACGTCGGCGCATTCGTCCTTCTTCTCAAGAAGAATCTTCTAGCAACAGTGCCACAACAGAATTACAACGCAATAATTCCCAACAATCAACACCTCCCCCCTCACCTTCCGTTGCTCCCACACCGACGCTAGTGGAAAAACTACGGGCAATTCGCTCATCTCGTAATGCTTCACCACCAACATCACCGAATAAAAACTCACCCACCTCTAATCAAAATCCTGTTACTCCTAAACCCATAATTCCTGCCAATTCTGTGGTAATACCATCAGAAACACTACCGCGAGACTTCAGACCCCCAACCTCAGATCCTTCTGCTGTGGTAGTACCTACATTAGAAAAGCAAAATTCACCAGCTGAGAGTCAAACACCAAAAGACCAGAAATTAGAAAAACAAACGCCAGATAATAATGGCAATGAGCAATAAACTTGCAAGTTTATTGCTAATAACTAAATGTCTTGAATTTTGAATTCCTAATCTTAACTCAATACGCTTCAGTTAAGGTTTTTTGATTAAAATTCTAAATTCTAAAGACGCTATAAATCGCCGTCTCTACAAAAATCATTCCTTCGTAGAGACACGGATTTATCGTATGTGTTGCCTTAACCGAACAATATTGAATCTTAACTGGTTCATAATTTTCCTTAAATATTGAACAACTATCTTGTGAAGCATTGACTAAAATTTTCTGCACTAATTTGTGTAGACATTAAGCATTTTGTCGCCCAATACTACTCAGGTTTCTGTAGGCAATCTTTTTGCATTAGTTGAGCTTACAGATAAATAAATGCTGCGTAGCGTAGGCATCGCTCGTAGCTTGCAATACTTAAGGAGTAGTGGATATGGCTGATACAAACAGCAGCGCTAGAAATGTCATTATTTTTGTTGCAGATGGATTGCGTAATGGTTCTGTAAATCCCATTGATACCCCGACTTTATATAGCATCCGCCAGCAGGGAGTTAATTTTACCAACAGTCATTCGCTATTTCCGACTTTTACCACACCAAATGCTTCTGCGATCGCCACTGGACATTATCTCGGCGATACAGGTGACTTTAGCAACACTATCTATACTGGTTTTCCTACCCCCAATGCTAGTGGTAGTGTGACGCCATTCATCGAAAATAATGCGGTTCTGGGAGATATTGACGAAAAATTTCCTGGCAATAACTTTCTTGATGAAGAATCACTACTGTCCTACGCACGGGAGCAAGGTTTCAACACCGCAGCAATTGGGAAGCTAGGGCCAGTTGCCATTCAAGATGTCACCCAAGTGAATCGAGAAGGCGGCACGGCTGGAAGTATTCCCATCCCAGAGACTGTAATCATTGACGATCGCACTGGTGCAGCAGCTAATCCCACAACAAGTTCGCCTCAAGCTGTACCACTCGATCCTGATATCGTAGCTCGTTTACAAGCAGCTGGACTACCTACCACAACTCCAGGTAGAGGAGCAAATGGTAATTCTGGCAATAACACAACTCCGGGAACTACAGTTGCCAATGTTGACCAACAACAATTTTTTATCGATGCCATCACCAAGGCAGTTCTCCCGAAGTTTCAAGAAGAAGATAAACCATTTGTATTGGTCTACTGGTCAAGAGACCCTGATGGAACTCAACACAATCAAGGTGATAGCTTAAACAGTTTGACACCAGGCATCAATGGTGATATTTCCAAAGCTGGGGTTAAGGATGCTGACAATAACTTAAAACAGCTTCTTGATTACCTCAAAAGTACGGGTTTGGACAAGACTACTGATGTCTTCATTACTTCTGACCACGGTTTTTCCACCATCAGCAAACAAGTTATTGATAATCAAGGCACAACAACCAATAGTTATGCCGCAACTCAAACCTATGCTGGCGTCAATGCTGGGTTTCTACCACCGGGATTTGTTGCCATTGATTTGGCTCACGATTTAGGTCTACCTCTATACGACCCCGATAAAAATACAATCGCTCCTCTAGATATCAGTAACATTCAGTATGCTGTTGTTGATGCAACACAAGGTCAACGTCCCACAGCCGGGAATGGTGTAATTGGCGGTAGCGGTCAAGTAATTAATGGCAAACTCGACTCAGGTACAAAAATCGTTGTCGCTGCTAACGGTGGTTCGGATCTGATTTATTTGCCAAAGGGTAATGCTGACTTAGCAAAACAAGTAGTAAATTTGCTCTCGCAAAAGGACTACATTAGCGGTATTTTCGTAGATGATGCCTATGGAAACATTCCAGGTGCTTTACCGCTAAGTGCCATCGGACTAAAAGGTGATGCTCAAACCCCCACTCCCACAATTGTCATCAATTTCAAAACCTTTAGCACCGACCCAAATAACCCAAACAACCCTCAAACTGAGGTAGAAATTGCTGACACCAGCCTACAACAAGGACAGGGGATGCATGGCAGTTTTGGTCGGGGTGATACCTTCAATAACATGTTGGCTATTGGCCCAGACTTCAAATCAAGTTATGTAGATTATGCACCTGTCAGTAATGTCGACGTAGCACCGACCCTTGCTCAGATTCTGGGTTTGGATATTCCTAGTAACGGCAATTTGAAAGGTCGCGTCATTGCAGAGGCACTAGTGGGAGGGCCTGATTCAGTTCCGTTCACCCAAGGAACTTTGACTTCACAAGCAGCTACTAATGGTGAAACAACAATTCTGAATTACCAAAGTGTAGGCAATACTCAGTACTTTACAGCAGCCGGATTTGGCGATCGCACTGTTGGACTAAATACATTAGATGTCGATTTTGGTTCTACAAGTAGTGATGATGTCACCCTCAAGTCCAAGGAAATCTTATTTACAGGTGATGGTGCAGACTTTGTAGAAAGCACTAAAGGTAATACAATCCAAACTGGAAGCGGTGAAGATACGGTGTTAGTTGGCAGTGACTCTTCAGTATCCGCAGGGGAC
>NZ_JACKZU010000170.1:0-16787 GCF_014222165.1 Nostoc sp. 2RC | reverse complement strand
CCAATAGACTTTATTATCAAGGTTAAAAAAACGAAAAAAAATACCAATTGTTAATAAAATAACAATAAAAAATCGTAACTTATTTTGAGCAAGTTTGAGATGCCACATAATTAAAGTTCACAATAAATAATTTTTAACTAATTACTTTTTATCTTTGCGCTCAAATGCAAGTATATTTAATACATTACCAAACTATAGCAATCCTAAATATTTTGTGAAATATTATGTGGGACTGTTAACAGTCGTTAACACCAATATTGTTCACAACTGAAATAGGATTACTATACAAACTAGCAGATAATTTATTATTCAATGGCATATCACGTCGTCGTAAATTACGAGGTTTCGTTAATTTCCAAACAGAATAATAATTATCACCATAAATTATATTAGTTTGTAAGTTATATTTTTGCTCTATTTTTTCTCGCCAATTATTTGAAGGATTGAGTAAAAATATATCAGTAAATTCATTAGAGATTTTAGGAATTTTTTGATTGTTGACCAATAAAAAATTTACTTTTGGTTTGAGGAGATAACTTAAAGAAAATACATGTTCATAATTATCCAAAGAATTACTAATTAAAAGTGGGCTATTACTCTGATTGATAATTTGGGCAAATTGTAAATTGCTATAATTCATGCCCTTATTCCACCAAGTTATTGCTTGGGAATTCACCTTGGAAGAAATTAAACCACAAATAATTAACAACGCCATGATTATTTGCCAACTTGTTCGGCGTGGCAAGCTCCCATTATATAATTTTTTAGCCACTAGATAAGCAACAGTTATTTGAATTCCTAAATAAAATGGAATTAAATATGGTTCGGTAAAAGATTGTATACCCCCAGTACTGAAAGCTGGTAGTATTATGGGCAGTGTTGGCACTAAAATAAATGCAATAACAAACAACCATATTTTATAATTAGTGGTAAGACAAAGAAAATAAATTGCATATCCTACTAAAATTAAAAAAATTGGTGTAATTAAATAAGTTATAGGATTTTCTAAGGTTAAATTGATATCAAAAAAAATCCGGCTACTCTGGATGAGAAAAAAGGGAAGTATATCTATTAAATAAGACTGTGTTGTTGCTTTTTCTCCAGAAATGAGAAATTGAAAAAAATCTCCAACGGCAACTGTCATCCAAGGCGTAAAAGCTAAGAAACTTACCAGTGATGCTATCAAATAATTTCTCACTGTTTCATTTAATTTAAATTTGGCTATGGCAATCACATAAATTCCGTGAGCAAGTGCAACAAATCCACTCCAAAGAAATGTATAAAGACTAATAGTCAAAGTGATTGCATAAACACTCCAAGCAGTAAAAAGATCTGGTGGTTGCTTTGTGAGTTCATCTTTATCTTGTAATTCTAAATGCACTGCTCGTAGTAGAGAAGCACTAGATAGTATGATAGTAATTAACCAGAGAATATATTCTTGCGCTTCTTGGGCATATACTAACTGAATTGGCGATACAGTCATAAGTGCGATCGCTACACCAGAAATTGGTAATGGCACATCAAATAATTCTCGACATAGCCGATAAACACAGGGAAACACTAGCAAGCTCATTAACGCAGATAAACTTCTAATTGCTGTCACCGAATTACCAAAGATTTCTGTCCATAATCTCGCAATTATGTAATACAACGGTGGATGCTGAGAATCTTCTCTCGCCAAAGACATAATTGTGTCATTTAAGCTTTTTGAAGAATTTGCACCTTGAAATTTCGCAAAACTTTTTTTAGTAACGACACGATTATTAAAAATTTCCTGTTTGACTTCAGTGGTGGTAAAACCAGAAATCCTTAGTGAAGTATGAGTTTCATCATGAGAATAAATCTTGCCATCAAGGTTAAAAAACCGAAACAATATACTCATGGTCAACAAAAAAATAATTAAAAGTCGCAACCAACTTGGCGCAAATTTGACATTGCACATAAGTCATTTTCCTAAAAATTTATCTCAAACAATCCAGTTTGCTTGGCTGGATGAGGTGTCCAGAGGTAACTCATTGTAGACATTAGCGAGACATTAACTCATGTAAGTTCGAGCAAGATGATTTCACCTGTGTCTCAAAAAGCTGTCATGAATCAAACCTCCACTCCAACTTTTCCCTCTTCAAACCTCTCTTCTTCTGGAACAGAGGGTTGAAATCCTCTCGTGGTAGGATACAGCAGAGGTTTAGGGGGTTACACCCCTCATTTGGTACATCTCTTATTTTCCCGTAAAACAGTCTTTGAGATATGCTAGATTTAACCCTAAAAAATCAATCGTGGTGTGAGGGGTAACATGCCTGAATGACGAGCGGTATCTTACTAAAAGAGCAAAGCCAAAGGTAAACAAATTTATTCAACTCCCAGTCAAGGGTTGCGATTTGTCAGGTTGAAAAAATTTGATAACCCCATCTACCAAAGTCTTGACTATTAGATATAGTTAAAAAATCAATAGTCTTAAATTGTCTATCAATGGCTGGAAAGCTACATATTTTAGCACCAATATTCAAGTATGCCTGCAAAATCTTCGGAATTTCCACATCACATAAATCTGAAAAATTTTGAGGTAATTCTAGACAATATTGGGAATTTGGATAAACTAAAATACTTGGATGCATCAAGTTATTCTGTCGAAAATAATTATAAACGCAAGTAGCTTGCCAAGGAGATTGTGTTAATAATGAGGCACAGCCAAAGAAATATTTATTTTTAGTCCAAATAAGATAATTTGCTAGACCTTCCCAGAGTAACAATAGTGCCTGACTATTGCGATATTCTTTAGCTATACATGCACGCCCAACTTCCACTGATGCTTGAAGTATAGAATTAGGAATTGCATTCAGATTAAATATATCGGCAGCATCAAAACCTAATCTTTGAGAAGCCATTTTATAAGTTTGCATCCGATAAGTACCAACGGTTTTACCGGTTTGTTTGCAAATGAGAATCAAATGATGGCAAACTTCATCAAACCGATCTTCATCCATGTGGGTAAAGTTGGAACTGGATAACCCTAATCCTAGTTCCAGATTAAAAACTTCAAAACGCAATCTAAAAATTGATTTTAATTCTTCTGCATTTGAGGCAAGTCGTAGGATATATTTTGGAGTTTCAACGACAGGAAAATCTTCAATAGAAGGAGGATTCAGCGGGTAATTGATATTGCGACTAGAAACTTCCATCTGTCTTCCTACTTATAAAATTTTCGATTTGAGATTTTGGATTGAGAATTTCTTTGTCTTCAAGTTATCTGTGAATCCATCTGTCGCATTCATTTTTGAAATTAGTATTAGATTTGCAAAAATATCCCGGTGCGGGATTGAATCTAGGGACATTTTTGTTTCTCTAAGATTATAGATATAGTGTTTTTATTATGGACATTAATAGCAAAAAAATCTGGCAATAAGATACAAAATTTTCCTTTGATATAAGGTATAAATGCAAGTAATACTATTTGCCAAAATCTTTGCAAGACATAAACTTTCTCAGGACAAAAAGCCTCTAGATGAATCTAGAGGCTGGAATAATTTTGATTGCGATGGTTAAGTTGGGCGTTGCGATCGCCATTTTTAACAAAAGCGCTTTCAAATCTTCAATTGCGGTGATTATTGCTGTAACGAACCCTTGTACCAGCCCACAGCAACTTCTCCCGCAGTGTTTGATAGTAAGAATTGTTCTCGCGCAAAATAATAAATTTAGCTCGACAATCTGCTATCCGCACATCAACGCGGTGTCCAGGCCAAATCGAAGTCCCCAATACTCCATCAGTCCACAACTTGGTACTTAAATCGTAATCCCCCAAAGGCCAAATACTTACCACAGAACCAGGCGGTAAAACGAGGGGACGACTAGAAAGACTCATGGCACAAATGGGAGTAACGGTAATCGCTTCCATGCCATCGTGCATAATTGGCCCGTTAGCAGAAACGGTGTAACCAGTGGAACCCGTGGGAGTGGAAATAATCAACCCATCCCCGACATATTGATCGACTACTTCACCATCGATTTCCATTTCCAAAATCGAGGTAATCATACGGTCAGCAGAAGCGGGTTTGACGCAAAATTCATTCAAAGCCAGGTAACGTTCGCTGACTGCCTGCAAATTAGACCCATGACCCTCATACACGGCAGCTTGTAACATCATCCGTCGTTGGATTGCATAGCGATCCTCAAACAGTCGATCCCAAACTTTTTCCGTATCCTCAAACTCATCCACTGACTCAGTTAAAAACCCCAGATGACCTCCCACATTCACTCCCAGAATTGGGATGCCAGCTGGGGCTAAATGTCTCGCACCAGTTAAAACAGTGCCATCACCGCCAAGTACCAAAGCCAGATCGATTGGTTGACCTGCTGAAGCCAAAAAGACCGGATAAGGATTGTCTTTCGGCCCGCTAGGCCCCATCAACACTTGGCACTGGCGATTTTCGAGTTGTTTAGCGCACATTTCTGCCCATTCTTTACTCCGGGCATCCCGCGCTTTATAAGCAATGATTACCTGCTTGAGTTGCACGCACAGTTACCACTTCAGGAGATTAAACTGCTCCATATCGACGGTGTCGCGGTTGCGATAAATGGCAAGCACAATTGCTAAACCCACCGCCGCTTCGGCTGCGGCCACAGTAATCACAAACACGGTGAAAACCTGACCCTTAATTAATGTTGAGTCGAGATAGTTGGAAAATGCCATTAAATTGAGATTAACAGCATTGAGCAACAACTCAATTGACATCAGCACCCGCACAGCGTTACGGCTGGTAATTAAACCGTAGATACCGATGCAAAATAAAGCTGCTGCTAATAATAAAAAGTACTGGAGTTGCATGAATTTGAGTATTCCTTCTGAAAAAACACCACTTTTTATGAAAACAGAATTCAGAATTCAGAATTCAGGAGTCAGAATTCTGGAGGAGGCAGTGCGGTCTTGGGGGTTTCCTTGATAAGCAACTGCCGTTCAGAATTCTCAATGAATTACAGTTTCACTGCTGAAGCAGCGCAGCCTTGAGGTTTTTTCATTTGATGGTGCTTCCCTGTAGTGAGTTCTAATCCCCCACCAGCAGTTATTCTGAATTTGCCAATTCTGAATTCTCAATTCTGAATTCTTTACTCTCTTGTTTCACTGCTGCTTGATACCAGTTCTCTGGGGCGTTCTGGCAAAGTCAAAATGGTTTGTGGTAATTCAGATGGTGTCAGGTCTGGCAAATACTCGCGACGTGCCAAAATAATCGCTCCTACCATCGCTATCAGCAGCAAAACCGAAGCTAGTTCAAAAGGTAGTAAAAAGTCAGTGAAGAAATGTTCGCCAATTAAAACTATGGAACCTTTACTACTGGGAGGAACAGTTGAGTAAGCCCAAGGAGTCGCCAGCACCATCGTACTCAAAAGCCCAAACAATCCCAGACTGACTACACCTGTGAGTGCCTTCCGCACCCAAGAGTTGGGAAATGGTGCGAAATTCTGTCGTTTGTTCACCAACATAATGGCAAACAAAATCAGCACGTTAACCGCCCCAACATAAATCAGCACTTGCGCGGCTGCAACAAAATCACCATTCAGCAACAGGTAGATTCCTGCCATGCTGATGAACACACCCCCTAGCATAAAGGCAGAATAGACGATGCTAGGCGACAGCACCACACCAAGGGCTGCCCCAATCATCATCACACCCAGTAAGCCAAGGCATACAATCTGTACTCCTTCCGCTAGATTCACTGTTTTTGTCCTCAGTCAATTGTCATTGGTCATTGGTCAATCAATTTTGGATTTTAGATTCCCAATTTTGGATTGTTCTTTCAATCCAAAATCCGTCTTGAAAAGTTTAGATGCCTGCGGCAAGCCCCTTCGGGTCTACGCCGGAAGCCAGCGCTTTAACTTTTCGCAAAATCCAAAATTTAAAATTGTTTGATATTTATTTTTCGGTTTGTTCCACCAAGTCTTGTGGGCGCGCACCCGCAGGTGGGGCATCCGCAGGCACTCCGTGAGGTTCGAGGACGCCTTTGGGTAGGTAAACCAGTTCGCGTAGTGGTGTCACCATTGGGTCATTTGTGACCTTATAGGGCAGACGGCCTAAGGCTACGTTGTCATAGTTCAATTCATGGCGATCGTAAGTGGAAAGTTCATACTCTTCTGTCATAGATAGACAGTTAGTGGGACAAAATTCCACACAATTACCGCAAAAGATACAAACTCCAAAATCAATACTGTAGTGCTTGAGTTTTTTCTTTTTGCTGGCTTTGTCGAATTCCCAATCTACTACAGGCAGATTTATCGGACAAACGCGAACACAAACTTCGCAGGCGATACACTTATCAAACTCAAAGTGAATTCTACCGCGAAACCGTTCGCCAGGAATTAGTTTTTCGTAAGGGTACTGTACGGTAATCGGACGCCGCCGCATGTGGTCGAAGGTAACAGAAAGCCCCTGGCCAATGTAACGCGCAGCTTGTACTGTTTCTTTGGCGTAATCACCAACTTGTTTCAGGAACTTCAGCATTGTGTCTCTCTCTTCAGGTGATAAAAATTAGGAGTGAGGAGTGAGGAGTGAGGAGTGAGGAGTGAGGAGTGAGGAGTGAGGAGTCAATTAAAAACTCGTAACTCATAACTCTTAACTCTTAACTCCTAACTCGTAACTATCTCATTACCCACCAAAGGCGAAAGGAAAGGCTAGTTTCAGGGCGGCGGTTAATAGCAAGTTAACCAAACCAACTGGCAACAAAAACTTCCATCCTAAATCTAACAATTGGTCAATCCGTACGCGTGGTACTGTCCAGCGCAACAAAATGGCGATAAACACTAGTAGATAGGCTTTGAACACGGTCATGGTGATGCCCAAAGCAGCAGTTACTATTTGCAACACGGGGTCGGCTTCACTGATTCCTAGCCAACCAGCTATGAGGTTGAGGGGAATGGGAAAGTCCCAACCGCCGAGGTAGAGAATTACTACTAGTAGTGCAGAAAGGATTAAGTTAACGTAGGAACCCAGGTAAAAAAGACCGAATTTCATGCCTGCGTATTCAGTCTGATAACCTGCTACGAGTTCTTCTTCTGCTTCGGGTAAGTCAAAGGGCAATCTTTCGCACTCAGCTAGGGCAGCTATCCAAAAAATCAGAAAACCGACTGGTTGACGCCAAATATTCCAGCCCAAAATGCCGTAGCCGGATTGTTGATTCACAATGTCAATGGTGCTGAGGCTATTAGACATCATAGCGATCGCTAACACTGCCAGCGCCAAGGGAATTTCATAACTAATGGATTGCGCTGCTGCCCGCAAGCCCCCTAAAAGGGAGTACTTGTTATTGGATGCGTAACCAGCCATCAACAAGCCAATGGGCTGAATGCTGGACAAAGCAATCCACAAAAATACACCCATACCCACATTGCTGATCACGATGTTCTGTCCAAAGGGCACAATCAGAAACGACAGAAACACCGGAATCACAACAATAATTGGCCCAAGAGTAAACAGCCAACGGTCAGATTGAGCTGGCACGATATCTTCTTTAAATACCAGCTTCAGACCATCCGCTACAGGCACCAGTAACCCAAAAGGCCCTTGGTATTCTGGGCCAATTCGTTGCTGTGCGGCGGCGGAAATTTTTCGTTCTAGCCAGGTAGCTACTAATACCCCCACTGTTGCCCCAATCAGCATTAGTACCATTGGCAGTGGCATCCAAATTGCTTTGGCTGTTCCTGCTGGTACTCCTAAATCCGTGAGGGATTGAATAAAAGTTCCTTGGAGGTCAATTCCTGAATTCATGTTTCCGCTCTTTAAGACATGAGTCTAAGTGAGTTACAAATATTACTAAACTAATATCTGTAAATTCACTTATTAATAAGTTTTGCCCAGATGAGGTCTGATTGAAGATTTGTTGCCAATTCCCATGTTTAGTATATCCTTGGATGGTTTTACCACCCTGAAGCGAGATGAGAACTTCTACTTATGGTTGGCATTGACGTTGGCTATTGAGTCGGGAGGTATGGGAGACGGGGGGACGCAGGGAAATGATGGAGATGAGGGGACAAAGGGACAACTTGCAACAAGTCGTTTGTTCATCTTGTTTCCTCCCCGTGTCTCCGTGTCCCCGCGTCCCCGTGTCCTCTTTCCCATGCCCCAATATTAAGTTAACGTTGGTCAATGGGAATGTAACGAACTTCGTGATGACCGTTGTAAACTTGGGTGGGACGGAAAATGCGGTTTTCTGCTAGCTGTTCTTTCCAGTGGGCTAGCCAACCGGCAACGCGGGCGATCGCAAAAACTGGTGTAAACAAATCTGTGGGAATTCCCATTTTTCTGTACACCAAACCCGAATAAAAGTCAACATTGGGATAAATCCCTTTGGCACCGAGTTTTTCTTCTACCACTCGTTCCATTTCTTGGGCAATGTCATAGTACTTGTCATACCCAAACTTGTCAAACAATTGTTCGGCTAATTTTTGCAAAATTGTGGCTCGTGGATCTTTGACTTTATAGACGCGATGTCCAAAGCCCATAATCTTAGATTTACGTTGCAGACAGTCCTCAATGTAAGGACGGACATTTTCCACAGAGCCAATGTCTTCTAACATCTGAATGACTTCTTCATTGGCTCCACCGTGTAAAGGGCCTCCCAAGGTTCCCACAGCACTGGCAACCACAGCATAAGGGTCGGTCAAGGTAGAAGCTGTTACCCTGGCACTGAAGGTAGAAGCGTTCATTGTATGCTCGACATGTAATATCAAGCAGATATCAAAAATTCTGGCTGCCAAAGAATCCGGTTCTTGCTCATTGAGCATGTATAGGAAATTGGCAGAGTAATCTAGGTCATCGCGGGGACGCACTGGGTCATTGCCTTTTCGCATCAGTTGGAACGCCGCCACCATTGTGGGAATGGTTGCTATTAAGCGCACCACAGAATCTCGAATATAGGCAGGATTATGTAAATCCCGGAGCGAATAAAACAACCCTAAAGCGGCAGCAGAGGCTTGTAGAGCATCCATTGGGTGACCGCTTTCTGGAAAGCATTTCATCATGTCACGAATGCGGTATTTTATTCGCCTGTGGTGAAGAACTTCATGTTCAAATGCTTGGAGTTCTTCTTTACTGGGCAACTCACCCCAGATTAAGAGATAAGCAGTTTCTAGGAATGTACTTTTTTCTGCTAGTTCCTCAATCCGGATGCCACGATATTCTAGTATTCCCTTTTGCCCATCAACATAACTGATACTGGATTGGGCGGCGGGAATGCCTTCTAGACCAGGCTTGTATTCGCACACCATCATGGCAACACCATTTATTTTTGAAATATCCGATCAAGTTAACTTACCAGAAATTTATTATCGCCATAACAGTAGCCCTTCTAACAACAATCGAAAATGTTGAAAAACTGTTATGGCAGATACTTGGGTGGTGTCAACCAAAACATCTGACTACGACCCAGAGGAGAACCACTTTCTGGTAGTTTTATCCCAATCATACCTGCTTTTTTCAAGACTAGGCTGGCTTTGACTTCCCCCCAGAGGAGAATTTCTGCCCAATTGGTTAAACCTGGTTCGTGTCCAACCAAGGCCAGTCGGGTATTTTGGGAATAATTTCTTGGCTCTAACCAATCTACCAGCCAACTAGAAATTTCACCTCCAGGAGCCAAGTGACTTGATTCCTCTAAGTGCGAACTTAATCCTGTTTCTATCAAGATTTCAGCCGTTTGTCGCGCACGCACTAAGGGGCTGGTAACAATCAAATCAAAGTTTAAATTTAATTTCAAAAGTTTTTGAGCAACTTTCTCAGTTTTTTGCCTTCCTTCTTTGGTAAGGCTGCGCTCCTCATCCTTGATGCCTAAATCTTTATCTTGAGCGATGCCATGACGAAATAGATACAGTTCCATATTTTGAATTTTATTAGCGTACTCTGTGCTGAGTTATTTCGTTACGCTTGTTGTGTATTCATCTATGCTAACTTTAACGATCGTTGTCAAAAAACAGAATTACTGTTAAAACGCTATTTACCACTGAGCAATTTGTCATATTCTGGATGTGACCCAATCCAAAACCAGACAAAATTACCATCTTCTTCTACAGCAAGCGCCCGATAATGTATTGTAAATATACCAATATGCACTGACCAAAACTGACCAACTTTTTTGAAATGTAATGATGGATACTTGGGATCTTCCCGAAGCAACTCATAACATCGGTCAGCAAGCTGTTGAATATCAATTGGTAACTGGCGATAGTAATACCAAAAATCTGGGGTTGCTCGATGTTTCACAAATCAGTACAACGCCCTTCTCGCAGATGTTTAAGTGCTTTCTGTGCCAATGCATCTAACCGACCTTCAGCCACATCTTTTTCAATCTGTTTATCCCAAGCTGCTGCATCGAATTCCGCAAACCAGACACGAAAAGCCGCAAGTTCCTCTGGTGAAAGTTGACTAACAGCGAATTCGATTTCCTTTAGGCTACTCATAATCTAGGTAAATCAAGCTTGTCATTATCTAACTTAAATATACAAAGACTTCCGACTAAAATAGCTGAATTAATTTAAGCTAAATATTTTGGCACCATTCACACTGCTGAAATCTCTAGTTAACTTTATTTGTATCGCTTTACTTAGATTAGATACGAACTACATTCTCAATTAATTAATAAAAATTAAATTCCCGACTTTTAAAAAAAGTCGGGAAGGGATATTATGTAACGAAACGCACTTTGGTTAGTACATGAGTTAGGAGTTCTCCACATCTCCTTCTCCTTCCACTACTCCGACTGAATCGGGTTATCTTTGGGATTAACTAACCTCAGTAGCTTTTGCTTAATTTGAGCGTCGAATACTTCCCATTTCATCTTCGCATAGGCGGAATTTTCGTTACTGCCAGACAAGAAACCCATCGGAATTTCAAAGCCGCCTGCGCTTGTTCTTCCACCACCAAAAAACCGGCCTGTACTATCTTGACCAAAGGCTTCTTTAATGAATTCATCGGGGTCAAGGGTGAGTTTGGTGGTTCTCAAGGAACCAATGACTATTTCTAATTCTTCGTCTTCATCGTGAACAATGCCGTAAACTACAGCAGTATGGACGTTTTCTTCGGTGACGAGAAAATCAGCTGCTTGGGGGATGGCGTCGCGGTCATCATAGCGCAGGTAACCGACACCAGCAATGGAAAAGTTATTTTGAACGATGCGGTTTTTGAGCGATCGCTCGATGACATCCATTACCCGCTTAGAACGATTCGCCTGTAAAATAGCGTTCAGCAGCTGAGCGTCATAAAATCGACTTAAATATGCAGCTGCCATGAAATCTTCTTCTTGCGCTTGCATCAGCCGATTGGTATCGGAACGTAAGCCATGCATCAATGCTGTAGCACATTTTACGTGTTGATTGATGCTGCTATCTAATGCTAGTAATCCCGCTTGCAGATATTGAGTAAAAATTGTCGCTGTTGCTCGTACATAAGGACGAACATCCACAAATTCTGATTCCAGTTCGCCTTGTAAACTGTGATGGTCTATGAGCGCAACTAATGGAATTTTTGCCTGCTGAACTGCTGATATTAGCTGTGAAGTAGTTCCTTGGTTATCAATTAATACGTAACCTTGATAACATGACAAATCTTTGGTTTTCAAGGTTTGCTGCGTCCAGCGTTGGATAGGTAAATTAGTGAGTCTAACCAAGGCAATATTTTCTTGATGACTCAGAGCGCCAGCATAAATTATTTCACATTTGATATCGTATTGCTGAGCAATTAATTGATAAGCCCAGGCACAAGAAAGAGCGTCTGGGTCAGGAAAATCTTGCAAAATTACTAGCTGGCGATCGTGTCGGTGTGCTAGTAAGGTTTTTTGCAGTTCTTCTGACTTTTGTTGTGTCAGGGAATTACCACGCTGACTAAGATAGATAGCTCCTTCACTTAGCGATGGTTGTAATGATGGACTTTTAAGTGCAACTTCCACTGGGTCTTTCTCTATTTCAGCTTCCTCTGGGTTTGGCTCTGCGGTCAATGACAAACTCTCGAACTCATTAACGGGAGAATTTATGTACATAGGGAACTTTTTTTAAAGTCTGAGGCTCAATTTATTTAGAAACACTACAATCAGCGATTCACTCGAATTTAGCCACATTATTTCGATCTTCGCAAAAATATCCAGATATGACACTATATACCTAAGTATATTTTTTGTCAGTGACAGCCCTCAGCAATTAACTACATTTGATTACAATGCATGAAAATGCTGGAAAAAAGTAAGTTTTCTATATCTGGCTTGATGTTCGAGCATAAACGAGTTTTATGGCTTTTTTCTTTTCTAAAATTTGAACGATCGCGGTTTTTATTCCAGGTTGATAACCGAATTTTAAAATTTATCTAACTTAGGGTATACTTTCCATCTAATACTTTAGACTTAGCCTTTGATATTTAAGATAATCTTATGTTCAATAGTCTCATTATTTTGACTATTGAGCAATTAATAATTATATCTTCAAGCAACAGAGCTTGTTTTGTGTTTTGTGTAAAAGGCAACTGGGCTGTGGATTAGGGTTAACTTATCCCCCGCTTGAGGCAGCGAGGATTTCGAGTCATTAGTAATAATATGTGTTATTTGTGCTTAATGATACTTGTAACTAATAGCCAATGACTAAGACGGCGAGCGGCAATTCATCCCATCTCTGGCAGGAATGGGCTTTCTCGCCGTATTTTGGGAATCGGGAGATGGGAGAGCGTGGAAACACAAGGAAAACTAATTGCCTGTTTTCTGATGTTTTTTTCGGCACACCCTAGTTTTTTAGCTTTTTATGCGGTATATTAGGAAGCTGTTGTCTTTTTTTGCTTGGATTTAGCCAAACTGGTATGTTAGCTTCTGCCGAAGGATGTCCCTCACAATATCTGGACATAAACAACTCAGCACATAATTTGTCAAATACAAATTTGTGCCACTCGGCTTTAGCCTTATTTGCAAACCAAGCACAAAGGCAAAACTGTGACTATTGCTGTATGCTTTTTGGGCTACTGGGCTATGTCATATCAAAGTCCTATAACATATTTTTGCCATTCTGCGTGCAGTCCACTCTTGAGATGTTTGCTGACCTCAAAATAAAGGCTGCTATAGGGTTGGCGAGGAAGATGGCGCAAAGGCATGTGAGCTTCGTGGGGAGTGCGACTACCTTTTTTAACATTGCAACGGACACAAGCTGTGACAATGTTCTCCCACGTATCCCCTCCGCCGCGCGATCGCGGTATCACATGGTCTAAGGTCAATTCGTCTCCTGTGTAACCACAGTATTGACAGGCATGACCGTCACGATGCAATATATTTCGGCGAGTGAGAGGAATTTCTTTATAAGGAACGCGGACATAATGACGCAACCTAATTACGGTTGGCAGCGGAAAATCCGAATAAAGGAATTTACCGTTGTGTTCCACGCGTTCTGCCTTGCCCTTAATTAACAGAACCGCGGCGCGACGCCAACTCGTTATATTGAGAGGTTCGTAAGAGGCGTTTAATACTAAAACCTTCCCCATTGATCTGCGTTTAGGGTATTAGTTTTACATATATTAACACAAATATACTCTTCTAGGGAGATGATAAGAAATTATACTTTCCGAAATAATGCGGAAATTAATTTAGGAGTTAGGAGTTGAGAGTTAGGAGTTGGGAGTTAGGAGTTGGGAGTTAGGAGTTAGGAGTTGGGAGTTAGGAGTTAGGAGTTGGGAGTTAGGAGTTAAAATTCCTCACTCCTCACTCCTCACTCCTCACTTCTCACTCCTCACTCCTCACTCCTCACTCTTAACTTCTTGTTTTTCAGCATCTTGTATGAATTCCAAGTCAGAGTTAAACTTCCTGTTTAATCTGATATCGCTCTTCAGAGGGTGTATAGATAATTTGGAAGTTGAGCTACGGTGGATAAGGAGTCAGTACAAATGTTAAGTCGCAAGGAAATCCCTGGTGTAGTTCCTAATGAGCAATGCGATACCTACGCGTGGTTTTCGCAACGAGCTTGGGTAGAAATTGATTTAGAGGCGTTGTCGCATAATGTACAACAAATAGTGCAATTTTTATCGCCACGTACTCAATTGATGGCAGTGGTAAAAGCTGATGCCTATGGACATGGAGCGGTAACGGTGGCTCAAACTGCAATTCAATCGGGAGCTAGTTGGCTGGGAGTTGCTACAGTTCCAGAGGCGATTCAATTGCGAGAAGGGGGGATTCAAGCCCCGATTTTGATTTTAGGGGCGACTCATACACCAGAGCAAATTCATGCGATCGCTCAATGGCAACTCCAGCCCACACTGTGTAGTCCGAAACAAGCTTTAGTATTTTCCAATACTCTAGAATCGATGAATTACGGTTCTAACATACCCGTACATATCAAATTAGACACGGGAATGTCTAGGTTAGGAACTAATTGGCAGCAAGCTGGTGAATTTGTGCAATTAGTACAGCGGTTACCACATCTTGCTATTGCCAGCATTTATTCTCATTTGGCAACGGCAGACGATCCTGATACTACTGTGATGAAGGAACAGCATAGACGATTTGAGGAAGCGATCGCTCAAATCAAAGCAATGGGAATCCAACCGCCTTGCTTGCACTTGGCAAATTCAGCAGCTGCACTAAAAGACCGAGCATTACACTACGATATTGTGCGAGTAGGTTTGGCAGTTTACGGACTTTACCCAGCACCCCATTTACAAAATGCCATCGACCTCAAACCTGTTTTACAGCTGAAGGCACGAGTTACTCAAGTCAAAACAATTGCCCCAGGAACTGCTGTCAGCTACGGACATAAATTTATTGCCCCACGCGAACTTCGTCTGGCTGTCGTGGGAATTGGCTATGCTGACGGTGTTCCTCGTAATCTTTCTAACAAAATTCAGGTGTTGATTCGCGGTCAGCGAGTGCCGCAAATCGGGACAATTACAATGGATCAATTGATGCTCGATGTGAGTGCCATACCTGATATTCAAGAAGGAGAGGTAGTTACCTTACTTGGAGAACAGGGAAAAGAAAAAATTTCCGCCGACGATTGGGCAGAACAATTAAATACCATTTCCTGGGAAATTCTCTGCGGCTTCAAACATCGTCTACCTCGTGTTGCGGTTATGTAATGGGGCATGGAGCAAAACCCTTTGGGTAGGGAAAAGGGAAAAGGGGAAAGGGAAAAGGAAGGATCTTTTGTTTCCCCTTTGCCCCTTGCCCTTTGCCCTTTCCCCTTGGCGAAGCCATCTCCCTATTCCCAAAAATAATTTCTTATGGTACGATAATAGTCTATGCGGATGTGGCGGAATTGGCAGACGCGCTAGATTTAGGTTCTAGTTCCGAAAGGAGTGAAGGTTCAAGTCCTTTCATCCGCATTTTGAATCTAATCGCCGAAAACTGCATGAGCTAACAAGTTCATGCAGTAAATTTATGAGTTAATTTATCGTCAACTCCAAGCAAGAGAGTCAGTAGAGCTAGATTCTACTGGCGTTAGAAATTATTGTCTGTGTTTTTTAAGCTGGCTTGCGATCGCAAAAATAGGCTTAGCCCGCCGTAGGCATCGCCGAAATTATAATTGCACTCGCTAAAATAACAAATGCGTAGGCGTAGCCAACCGTAGGCATCGCCGAAATAACTACTGGAAGCGATAATTTTATGACTCAAGCCTTACGCAAACTAGTTACATTCGATGAATTCGTTGTTAAATACCGAGACAACTCTGGAAAACGCTATGAGCTGCATGATGGAGTAGTTATAGAGATGTCTCAGCCAACAGGTGAACATGAAGAAGTTATAGGTTTTTTGGCAGTGAATATATCTATAGAAATTGGGCGACTAAAACTTCCCTACTTCATTCCCAAAACAGCATTAGTGAAACCGCTTGAGAGTGAATCAGCTTACTCGCCAGATGTGCTGGTATTAAACCGCCCCAATTTAGTCAATGAACCACTCTGGAAAAAAGACTCTACAGTAAGCCTAGCTAAATCTATACCATTGGTGATTGAAGTAGTTAGTAGTAACTGGCGTGATGATTATCTTACAAAAGTGGCTGCTTATGAAACAGTGGGCATCCCGGAATACTGGATTGTTGATTATGCGGCTTTAGGTGGTAGGCGGTTTATTGGCAATCCCAAACAACCGACAATATCAGTCTATTCATTGCTTGATGGTGAGTACCAGATCGACCAGTTTCGTGGAAGCGAACGCATTATTTCACCCACATTGAGAGAATTGAATTTAACTGTCGAACAGATTTTTCAAGCAGGAGATGTGCAAATCTAGGCACGACTGCACATAAAAGAGAATATTGAATTTTTGCCATCGATGTTCGTAATTCATAATTATGTAGCGATCGCATCCTCGCGTTACCTGAAACTGCCATTGGGCCATGTCTGGGTTGGGCTACGCTAACGCATATTTTTGAAAATCAAGCGATCGCAAAATCAGTGTATTGTCTAACATCCTCTAGATGAAAAGCTAAAACAATTTTATTTTTGGGAATTCCTGCGGCTACTAGTTCATTGGCAATACCATATTCAGTCCCATCGCGCTGAATCCAATTTTTTCCATTCATAATTTCAATATGGATAATACAACCATGAACTCGTTCTTCTCCCTGCCATCCCAAAGTCATTACTACGTAATTAGTAGCTGTGCGATCGATGATGAGCTTTATTTCTAACTGTAATCAGTAAATTTTTTTATTAATATAAAATTTTACCTACATGATTCTGACTCCTAGATTCTGACTTCTGAATTCTGTTTTATTTTTTTCAGAAAAAATCAGTATTATTTCTGTGGTCACAACGGTAGTACTTAATCAAAAGTGGCTTTATCTAGTAC
>NZ_JACKZU010000818.1:0-338 GCF_014222165.1 Nostoc sp. 2RC | reverse complement strand
GGGGAAAGGGGAAAGGGTAAAGGGTAAAGGGGAAAGGGTAAAGGGGAAAGGGGAAAGGGGAAAGGGTAAAGGGTAAAGGGGAAAGGGTAAAGATTAACCCTTTTGTGTCAGATTGGGAAAAGCCAATCCCTGAAAGGCTTTCCGAGCTTTACTTTTCTGGTTTTGGCTACAAACAAATTTTAGTTTTTATTGGAAAATAAAAGCTCAAAGCTTGATTAGATAAAAGTTCCAGTGTTTCGCAACGATTATTGTTTTCCGGAAGTGACAGAACAGGGTTAAATTTATTCCTTTTCCCTTTTCCCTTTAACCTTTCCCCTTTAACCTTTCCCCTTTACCCC
>NZ_JACKZU010000817.1:0-338 GCF_014222165.1 Nostoc sp. 2RC | reverse complement strand
ACTGTAGCCAAAGAACAAGATATCGTCACTGATTTTCAGAAGGGACAAGACAAAATAGATGTTAGAACTCTCAATATCAATGACTTCAATAATCTGTTACTGCTGACAAGTGATGATACCGATGGTAACGCCATCATTAGCGTCAGATATCGAGTATTAAATGGCGATTATTATTATCGGCTGAAAATCAATGGCATTAGCAAAAGCCAATTACAAGCAAGCGATTTTATTTTCAACACTTCAGTTGCCAATGACAACATCACAGGAACTACTTCCAATGATGATTTGTTTGGTGGTTTAGGTAACGATACCCTACAAGGTGGTAACGGTAACGACCG
>NZ_JACKZU010000016.1:0-43535 GCF_014222165.1 Nostoc sp. 2RC | reverse complement strand
CCCAAAAACAGGTGCTTCCTCTATAATTACATGAGCATTAGTACCTCCCATACCAAAAGAACTAACCCCAGCCCTGCGAGGAATGTTATTGGTTTTCCATTCACTAAGAGTTGTATTGACGTAAAAAGGACTATTAGCGAAATCAATTTTGGGATTGGGTATCGAGAAGTTCAAACTAGGAGGCAGCAATTTGTGTTGTAGCGCCATTACACTTTTAATCAGACCTGTGACACCTGCTGCTGCATTCAAATGTCCAACATTTGTTTTCACCGAACCAATGGCACAAAAGCCTTTTTTATCGGTACTTTGAGCAAAAGCTTGGGTTAAAGCGGCGATTTCAATCGGATCTCCTAAAGGCGTGCCAGTTCCGTGGGCTTCGATATAGGAAATTGTCTCGGCATCTACTCCAGCCACAGCTTGAGCCTCAGCAATTACTGACGCTTGACCGTTGATGCTGGGAGCAGTGTAACCCACTTTTAAAGCACCATCATTATTGATAGCTGAACCTTTAATAATTGCCTGGATGCAATCTCCATCAGCTAGAGCTTCGTTTAACCTTTTCAAGACAACAATTCCGACACCGCTACCGCCAATAGTTCCCTGTGCATTGGCATCAAAAGCACGGCAGTGTCCATCGGGGGATAAAATCATGCCCTCTTGATACAAATAACCCGTGTTTTCCAGAAAGCTGAGAGAAACTCCCCCAGCCAAAGCCATGTCACATTCCCCGTTGAGCAAACTTTGGCAAGCAAAGTGAACAGCAGCTAAAGAAGTAGAACAGGCCGTTTGCACATTCACCGCCGGCCCTGTCAAATTGAGTTTATAAGCCACCCGCATCGGCAAAAAATCTTTGTCGCTGGAGATTAGTAATTGCAAAGGATCGATGGTCTCTAAAAGTTCGCGGTTTGGAGTTAGATTGTTGAGTAAATAACTATTCAGACCCAGACCCGCATAAACACCAATCAAACCCTTGTAAGTTTGGGAATTGTAACCAGCCTGTTCTAAAGCTGTCCATGCCGATTCTAAGAATAGGCGCTGTTGGGGATCGATGATCTCAGCTTCTCTAGCACTATAACCAAAGAAATTCGCATCAAATAGCTCGAAGTCTGAGAGAACAGCATTAGCTTTTACATAGTTTGGGTTACTCAACCAATGTGGATCGACGCCAGCCTTTAACAATTCATCGTCTGTAAACCAAGTAATAGATTCTACCCCAAGAGATAGATTCTGCCAAAATTCATCAATATCTTTGGCTCCTGGAAACCGACCTGTCATTGCAATAACGGCTATTTCATAATTGTTAAATTCTTCATTGTTGTTGACGTTATCCATTGCCATATTTTCACTCTTGATTACGAGAACGGTGCTGTCGCCTGAGTTCTAATTGTCGGTTTTTTAAAGCTTTGATATCACTGTGAATTTGGTTGCGGGGATTATTTTTTTCGGATGTATCTTGTTGAGGTAACTTCCCGCTTAAGTATTGACTTAAAGTCTGGATAGTTGGGTACTTAAACATATCAAGTATTGACAGTTCCGAACTCAATGCTGTTTGCAATTGTTGATTAATTTGGACTAGAAGTAACGAATGGCCTCCCAGTTCAAAAAAATTATCGCAAATCCCCACTTTTTCTACTTGCAGTGCCTTTTGCCAAACTTCAGCAATGATTTTTTCCACCTCTGTTTTTGGCATTACATAATTAGCTTCATCCAAAAGAGTTGGCTCTGGTTTGGGAAGGGCGCGACGGTCTACTTTTCCATTGGGGTTTACGGGTAGTGCTTTGAGGAACACAAAAGCAGAAGGCACCATATAATCTGGTAATTTCTGTTTGAGGAAGCTCCGTAACTCGCTAGTAATGGGGGGGTGAACTTGGGGGACAATGTAGGCGATTAGACGTTTAAAATTGGGATTGTCTGCTTCTGCAATCACCACAGTTGAGCGGACTTGTGGGTGTGTCTCTAATACAGCTTCGATTTCCCCAGGTTCGATGCGGAAGCCACGAATTTTAACTTGATTGTCGCGGCGACCGAGATATTCAATATTGCCATCGGGTAAGTAACGACCGACATCGCCCGTGGCGTAAATTCGTTCTCGAACAGAGCCTTCAGGCGGACTAACAAATGGATTGGTGACAAATTTGCGCTCAGTAAGTTCCGGGTTATTGAGATAGCCTTGGGCTAGACATTCACCACCGATAAAAATTTCGCCAGCGATGCCGATGGGCATGAGATTATAGTGTTCGTCCAAGATGTAAATGGCGACACCAGGAATAGGACATCCAATGGGAGGCAAGACCGACCAAGAGTTGACATCCTGCTCCAGAGTGAATGATGTGACAACATGACTTTCCGATGGCCCGTATTGATTTTGTAAAATGCATTGTGGCGCATTTTGAAACATCTGGGAAATTGCTGGGGTGATTCTGAGAGCTTCCCCAGCGATAATCACTTCGCGCAAGGTAGGCAAAGAACGTTTGGAAATCCGGAGTTGTTCGGCAAGACTGCTGAGAGCAACATAGGGAAGATACAAACGCTGAATCTGCCGATCTTCGATTAACTTAGCTAATTCAGCCGGGTTGGTACGCAGGTTTTCATCAATCAGTACCAGGCTACCTCCGCCGCCCAGAGTGGAGAATATCTCTTGAAATGAGACATCAAAATTCAGCGATGCGAATTGCAGGGTGCGGGGTGTTTGACATTCTCCGGCTTGAGAAATTTGCCACTGGATCAAATTCATCACGGCTCCATGTCCCATAGCTACCCCTTTGGGTTGTCCGGTAGAACCCGATGTATAAATGACATAAACCAGGGAGTTTGCAGGTAGTAGGGGAGAGGGCGGAATTTCTTGTGGTACTTCGCCCTGCTCTATGTACAAAATCGGCAGTTTTTGTTTCTCCGACCCCAACAGATTTATCAGTTGCTCGCGCAGCTTTTCCTCAGTCAAGATAACCATCGGCTCTGCATCTTCGATGACAAAGGTCAGACGTTGCTGCGGATAAGCCGGATCGAGCGGTAAGTAGGCAGCCCCCGCCTTCAGAACTGCAAGAATCGCCACTACCTGGGAAATGGAGCGTTCAGTGAATATACTCACAATCGTGCCAGGTAGAACACCCATGTCTCGCAGGCGGTTAGCTAATCCAGCAGATTGCCGATGTAATTCCGCATATGTGAGCGATCGCTGATTGTGGATCACTGCGACTGCTTCGGGTGTTTTCTGTGCTTGGATCTCAAATAGGTGGTGGACGCATTTCTGTAGGTCATCAGCTTTTTTGGGGACGCGATCGCCAATGCTGCATTTATTCAGCAGCTTTGTTTGTTCTTTGTTACTAAGTAACTCCAAGCTATGAATTGGTTGATTGGGGTTTTGGCAGACTGCTTTTACCAGGTTGCCAAAATGTTCTGCCAGCCGGATGATAGTAGCTTGCTCAAAAAGGTCTGTATTATACGCCATATTCACCAAGATTTCGTTGCATTGTTCAACGATTTCTAGGCGGAGTTCGATTTCCCCTGCTGGACTAGGCCCTGCTACTACCGAAACCCCTTCCAACTGATTTTGCAATGTTTGTTCTATTTCTGGTCTCCAGAAACTTTGCATTGCAAAGGAGGTTTGGAATACCGGAGAATGGGCTAGATCGCGAGAAATACAAAGTTCGGAAACCTGTTTGGGAAAGGGAAAGTACCCACGATCCAGTCCATCGGCTACCGTGATTTTGAGGCGCTGCAACAACTGAGCAAATGGCTCCTTGACGTTAATTTGCGTTCTAATGGGAACCATATTAATAAAGTAGCCCACGGTGTTGGCAAATCGCTCTTCAGGTCTGCCGGCACTTGCAACGCCAACAATAATGTCGTTTTGCAGCGTATATCGAGCCAGCAACGCCTGATAGATTCCCAGCAATAACACAAACAAGCTGACATTTTGATTCTTGGCCAAACACCGGAGCTGGTGGGTTGTATTGGACTCCAACTTACTGGAGATTGTCGTACCTGCATAGGTTTGGCTGGGGGGGCGCTCCCGGTCAAATGGCAACGCCAGCAGTGGCAGAGTACCGCTCAGTTGCTTCTGCCAATAGGATAGACTGGCTTTGCCTCGTTCGCTACAGATAAATGCTTGTTCCCAAGCAACGAAATCTGCATAGTCGGCGCTTTCTGGCGAAGCAATTGCCGGTTGGCTTTTTTTTGAGAACGCAGCGTAGGCGTGTAGGAAGTCGTGCAGCAGAATCGGCAAAGACGATCCGTCAACCACCAGATGATGAATCACAATTAGCAACTGGTGACGGTTCTGCGACTGGTGAAACAGATGAAGGCGAACAAGTCGATCGCTTTCGAGATTAAAAACTCGATGGGCGGCGGCTCTTAACTGCTCTTGTAACACTGCATCCGTTACAAAATTGCGATCGCCATCCTCGAAGAAAAACTCCGTGTGCGGATTAATGGTTTGGATGGGATTTCCTTTGTCGTCGGTGTGGAATTGCGATCGCAGGATCGGGTGACGCTCTAGTAGGAAGGATGCTGCTTGTTTGATGGCATTAACATTAACGAGTCCATCGAATTGTAGCGTTACAGGCACATTGTAAGCCGTCATGTCCGGAACCAACTGGTGCAACAGCCATAATCCGCGTTGTCCTTCAGACAGAGGGAAAGTCGATGCAACCACCTTGCTGGTTGTTTCTGGCTGGGAAACTGACTTTGTTTCAGGTGTCACGTTCAGAGCGATCGCTGCTTGCTTTTGCTCAATTAATCGGCACAGAGCTTCCACGGTTCCATAGTCTGCTAGTTCGCGATGCCCGATGTCCACGTGGAGACGTTTTTGTAGCCGCCGTACGATTTCCATACTGCGAATCGAATCAACGCCTAGTTGCCACAGCGATAGGTGCGGTGTAATTTCACTTTCGCTCAGGCCAATGGATTTAGCTACAATTGCGGTGACAATTTCCTGCACGCTGCAACTTGCGTCGTTTGGGTTGGAATTGCCCTGTGCGATCGCCCCGTTAAACTTCGCTTCATTAGACTTTTTGCATAAGTCGGGAAAAGGGGAAGGGGGAAAGGGTAAAGGTTTTGTATTGTCCCCTTCCCCGGTTGGTGAGCTTGTCGAACCATTAACCTTTTCCCTTTTCCCAACTCTTGCAAAAGTGTTTTTTGCAAGAGATATATTTGAATTAATACTGCTGGCAACTTCCCAGAAACACCGTTTCTCAAATGGATAAGTGGGCAAAGAAATTCTCTGAACCTGTTTCTCTTCCCAAAGCGACACCCAAGGAATCTTGCCACCCTGAACCCAGAACTGGGCAAGTTTTTGGTAGTTCCGTTGTTCGAGGAATAGCTGTAACACCATTGCGTCGGCACCACCAGCCAGTAGCGTTTGCCATGAGTTGTCGGTTTCGCTAATATTTCCGACATAAACAGGAATACTACTTGACAAATTACCTTTAGTATGGATCAGAAGATGAGTTAGGCCACTCCTCAACTCCTCGATGCTGTTGACAACCAGTGCCGCTCTCGATGCCATTGCTTCGCGCCCTACTTGGAGCGTGAAGGCAAGATCCGCCAAGGAAACGTCTCGATTGCGATGGAGAAACTCGACCAATTGAGATATTTGAGCTTGCCGACGCTCGTCGTTCTTCGCAGATAAAATGATGATTTGGGGCGAATCCTGAGCAAGTTTCAGAGTCTCTTCACTTGGCTGTGGCTGATATTCTTCAACAATCAAATGAGCATTGACACCACCAGATCCGAGGGCAGTAATGCCCGCTCGTCTAGGCAAACAGATGCCATCAATGGTCAACGGCGACCAAGGCTCAAGTTCTGTCTGCAACTGAAAGGGAAGTGAGGCAAAATCGATATCTGGATTTAGCGGTGTAACCACTTTTGTCGGACAAAGTTTTCTGTGTTTTAGCTGTAGCACGACCTTCATAAACTGCGCCATTCCCGAAACGGACTCGCCATGTCCAATGCTCGATTTGAGCGATCCCAGTCGGTAACATTGCCAACGATCTTCACTGCGATCGCCAAACACTTTTTTCAGTGCATTCAACTCCAGGGAGTCTGCCATCTCCAATCCCATTGCTGCTGATTCGATATAACCCACTGACCTGGGATCGATACCACCGCGATCGAGCGCCTGACTAATAACCTCAGCTTGGCGAAGCGGGTTTGGGGCCCCGTAAGCGTTGGCTCGACCGCTATGATTGACGGCACTGCTGCGAATAACCGCCACAATAGAATCGTTGTCCCGACGTGCATCCTCAAGACGCTTCAGGACAACAGCTCCTACACCTTCTCCGGGTACAAAGCCAGTTCCCCCTGCACCAAAGACTTTTGGCATCTTGGATTCAGCCAGCAAGCCGACCTCGCACAGATATTTATAATTCCTTGGATCGAGATACAGATTGACCGCGCCCACGATCGCCATTTGTAAGTCGCCGCGCCGCAGTCCTTCACAGGCTTGGTGCAACGCTACGAGGGCTGAGGAACACATGGTATCGACAGCTACACTTGCCCCTTGGAGATCCATTGCATGGGAGACGCGATTGACCATAGCGGCAAAAGAAGTATTAAATCCCACCTTGGTGACGGCTCCATAGACCCCTGTGCGTTCGCGCACCGCATCGTCGAGTCCTGAGGGGGAATATCCTGCATCTTCAAATGCACGCCAGCATTCCTGCAAAAATATCCTAGCCTGGGGATCCATTTGAGCCGCTTCTCGTGGCGATATATTAAAAAATAGCGGGTCAAAAGCGTCAAAGTCTTCTAGAAAAGCGCCCCATTTGCAGTAACTTTTTCCTTGTTCCCGTGCCATTTTTGGATCGGCTTCAAAGAAGCCATCCATGTTCCATCGGTTATCTGGCAAGTCAGTGATGCAATCTCTTCCCGATTGCAGGTTTTCCCAAAATTCTGTTAGGGTCTTAGCCTGGGGAAATCTACCGCTCATACCAATTACGGCGATGGCATCTGTGATTGAATCGCGCGACTGATGTAAGGCGATGGTCTTGGCTGCAAAATCTCTAGACGGCTGCTGCTTATTTGCAGTGCTTTCTGGGATGGCTGCTTTCGGCGCAGGATGGTCTTGCAATTTTAACAGCTTCGCAAAGTTTGTTTGTTGAGTTTCGGCGAAATGGTTGACTAAGGCATCAATGGTTGATGCTTCAAAAAGCAATCCTGGTTTCACACCTTCAAAGTGTTTGTTGAGCGCATTGGTCAACTGAGCGATGATTATGGAATCAACACCATAAACGGCGAGGGGTTCTGATGAATCGATTCGGTTTCCATCCATCATCAAAACCTCACCGATCAGTTGTTTAAAGTAAGTCGTCCCCTGTTCCTTCAATTCCTTCAGTGCAGATGCAGCAATACGGTTCGCATCGGCACTATGAACTTTCCTTGTGGTCTGGGAAAAGGTTAAAGGGTAATGGGTAAAGGATGTATTTAAAATCTTTCCCCTTTCCCCTTTCCCCTTTCCCAGAACCGTATTGGCAGATGCAGCGCCTTCCTTGTTAAGTGGTTGCTGTTTTGCGTCAGGTACGGAAAAAATCGATTCTGGCTGGCGAACAACACCGTCACTCACAGCGACAATCACCTGTTGTCCCAACGAATTTGCCAAAGGTGCTGGGTAAGCGATCGCTTGGAAACCCTCTTGCTGGAGGACTCGTTTCCAGTCTTCTGCTAGCAAAAATGGCGATCCAGGTACTCGTAACTCTGAATCTTCAGCTAACCACCATCCTGCCAATAAACCGAAAGTGAGGTGGGAGATTAATGAAGTTTGGGTAATTTCATTCAGGAAAATCACGCCTCCTCCGCGCAAGGCGGCTTTAGCGTTACGTAGAGACCGGCGAATATTGGCTGTTGCATGGATACAGTTAGTGGCAATAACTAAATCAAAAGAGCCGATTGCAATGCCCTGCTTTGATAAAGGCTGGTTAACGTCAAACAATTGTGTCCGCAAAAACGGATACTTAGATGCCAAGTGTTTTTCTGCGCGCACCAGAAATGCTGGGGAAATGTCTGTATAAAGATATTCGCCAACCAGATTGCCAAAAGGTTCGAGATGGTGTAATACAGTTGTTGTTGTTGCTCCTGTGCCAGCGCCAATTTCCAGAATTCGTATAGGTGTCAATCCATCCACCAGGCAGCGTTCCTGTAGGTAGCTAACTACAGTTTGGGCAAGCAGTTCGTTGAAATACGTGGCGATGGCATTTTTTTCATAGATTCCTTCTACCAGTGACATGGAACCATTGGGGAACATGATATCTGTTGCTCGCTTTTGTGCCTTGAGAATGGCTGGAAGTTCGCGCATACAGACATCCACCAGCGTGACGATTGACTGGATGTGAGGCATACTGTCCCAATCAATTTTCTGGCGATTCCATTCGTCCCAGATATCAGCGAGATTCCCTTGGACACCATCGGGGATGAGGGCGATGGCCAGCCGACGACTTTCTTGCAACCAAAGTTGATAGAATTCTGGCAGAGCGGGTGACAGAGTGGCGCGTGGATGTAGCAAGTCAAGGCTTGTTAGTGTACCATGCAGCAATTTCACCAGCAAAGTTTCTATGGCTGCAATCGGTTCTAGATATTGCTTTGCTATGGCTGCAACGCCATCGGAATGCCGGGGAATTTGCTTGAGTGCCGATTCAAAAAAAGAAGGATTGACTGAGGGATAAATATCAAGCCACTCGTCGTCCTTGACCAAATCAAGTCTGTCTAAACGAGTGGTTTTTAAAAGAGCAATTTGATGCAGAGGGTTCACCAGAAAGGCTTCTAGCGCTTCTAAACCCTGTGGCGGTGCGATCGGCTCAATGCCACACTGTTTCATGCGGATTTTTGTAGCGTCAGGGATGGTGTTACCAGTGCCGACGTTCCAGTAACCCCAATTTATCACCTTTACAGGGAATGGCAGACAACGGTTCAACTCGATTGCCAAAGAGTCCTTGAACGCGCAGCCTGCGGCATAACCACTCATGCCCCCACCCCTAGTCAAAGAAATAATAGAGGAAAAAAATAGCATGAAATCTAATGGCTCGTGTTTAAACACGCTTGCCATATTCACACTAACATCGATCTTGGATGACAAAATTGAGCAAAATCGGTTCTCGTCCATTTCACTGAGGCTTTGGTCGAATTGCCCAACAGCCGAATGAATGACACCATGTATCTGGGAGTAGCGAGATTTGATAGACTTGTAGGCTTGAGTCAGTGATTCTCGATTGGATGCGTCAGCCTGTAAATATTCTGGGGTCTGACCAATTTGTTTTAACGTGTCAATTTTTTGACGAATTTCATCGTCAATTTGCCGACGACCGATCCAAATGACTTTGGCATCGTAATTTTCCATAACGAAGCGCGACCAAGCACTGCCTATGCCACCCGCCCCGCCGATAATAACGTAGACACCACGGTTTTTATAAGCAGAATGAAACTCATCAGCTTGAGGGGTGGGAACGTTCCGCATTGGGATCGGAGTCTGTCGATACCATTCCCCGTCTCGCCAAGCAAAAATCTTGCCTGCGCTATGGTCGGGAAAATGTTCTAGATCCACAGATGCAAGCGATCGCCCTTTTTGCAGATCCAAAACGCGGACGTTCCAAGAAGGGAATTCTTTGGCAAGGACACCTGCAAAACCATGCACGGCGGAATGCACCGGATTTGACGACTCATCTTGATTAATAGCGGCAATCTGCGTCGTTATCAAAGTCAGAGCCAGATTTTTTGTAGCGTAGCCAGCCGAAAGCAGGGACTTGACGATGCGAAAGACTGCAAGTATGCCGTTCTCTTGTGCAGACAACACTGCACCATCATCTAGCAACGAACAATTATCTTCGGGAACGACAATGATAATGTGCTGCCAAGGCGAATCTGTCAACCTGCCTTTGAGAGATTCAATCCGCTCTTTTGCCATGTTGCCAAAATAAGATGCGTGATGGAAGCAAGTTCTCAGATCGTCTTTGAGTTTTGCATCTACACCAATAATCAGCGTTTGCTGTGTGCGATCGCTAAAAGGCTGGTTGGCTTTCAGGAAAGGTATTGCATCCCAGCACTGCACCAAGGCGTACAGCTTCCCTAAATCTGACTGCGCTGGCTTCAGCTCCTCCTCATCGCCATCAAGGGGGCAAATCCAATAACTTTCGCGGGCAAAAGCATAAGTAGGCAGACTTATTCGCTGGGGAAATCCCTTGGTGTAAAGTTTGCTCCAATCAACGGTTATACCTTTAGTCCAGCCATCAACTAAAGCGGCATATTCACAGTTATTTATCCAACCTGCCATCGCTTCAGACACATCCCTGTTTGCCAAAAGATTAGCCAGATATTCCTTGCCAGATTTGCTGTCTCCGTAGAACAATCCCGATTTGGTATCCGAATCCTTCCCAGCCATTTGCAGCTTATTTCTCAATTCGGCTATGGACTCGACCACAAAACCGAGACGTGTTTGCATCGCTTCTCGTCCGACTTGCAGCGTGTAGGACAGGTTTGCCAGGAAGTTTTCTTCGTCTTGGAGATTTTTAGACCAATTTTCTTCTAAGAATGCCAGCAAGTTGGCGACTTGACTTTTTAGGCACTCGTTGTTTTTGGCAGAAATGACGATTGGGAAGGGGCCGGAAAATTCATAGGCTTTTTCAGTACAACTACGGTATTCCTCAACAACAGCGTGTGCAAAAGCACCAGAAAACCCAAAGGAACTGACACCCGCTCGTCTAAGGCCTACGCTCTCCCAATCAGTCAGTTCGCGATTGATGTAAAGCGGTGAGCCTGCCAACTTCAAGTAAGGGTTGAGCTGCTGGAGATTGGCGAGAGGAGGGATTTGACGATGTTTGAGCTGTAGTATTACCTTAATTAGCCCGGTGATGCCAGCAGCACCTTCGGCGTGACCGATATTTGCTTTCACCGAGCCGATGGCGCAAAATCCGGTCTTACTGGTATACCGAGCAAATGCATTCTTGAGACTGTTGGTTTCGATGGGATCGCCAAGCTTGGTTCCAGTACCGTGAGCTTCTATATAGGTTAGTGTTTCGGGATCTATACCAGCATCTTCCCAGGCTTTAACAATTACGTTTTCCTCACCCGCGACGCTGGGCGCAGACAGAGAAGGCGTGTAGCCTCCGTGTGCAAAGGCAGATCCCTTGATGACTGCGTGGATGCGATCGCCATCTTTCTCTGCCTGCTCTAGGGGTTTGAGCAGTATACTAGCGATACATTCGGCTGGCACATAACCGTCGGCGGCAGCATCAAATGTATGACAATGCCCAGTTGGAGATAAGGCTCCTAGTTTGGAAAAATAGCGGTAGTGTAGCGACGAGAGTAACAGGTTAGCACCACCCACAAACGCCATTTCACATTCTTTGTTTCGCAGTGCTTGACAGGCGTAATGCAGCGCCACCAAAGACGAAGAGCAGGCTGTATTAATCACCATACTCGGCCCCTTAAAATCGAACCAGAAGGAAATCCGGTTGGCACTGATGCCACTTCGTCCCGTCCCGGTATAAATATCAAGGGGCAAACCCAACTCGACAATTTTCTCTGCGTAATCATCAAAACAGATGCCGGCAAAGACACCCGTGTGACTGCCACGCAACTGATTAACCACCCCAGCGTCTTCTGCTGCTGCATACATACTTTGCATTAGCAAGCGGTTCTGCGGATCCATCCATATCGCTTCTCGCGGGGAAATATTAAAAAAGGCGGCATCGAATTTGTCTGCATCTTTGATGAAACTGCCCCATTTGCAGTAGGTTTTGTCTTCAGAACCAGGATTTGGGTCGAACCAGGGACGATAATCCCAGCGATGGCGAGGCACTTCCCGGATTACATCTCTGCCGTCACGGATCAGTTGCCAAAATCCATCGAGATCCTCGCATTCGGCATAGGTAGCGTGCATACCGATGACTGCAATGTCGCCGTGCAGGTTTGCTGACAGCTTTTCGTGGCTCGATCTATCTGATTTTTCTGGAGTGGTGACGTGCTGCGTTTTCCTTTTACCAAGTAGTTGTAAAAAAGCAGCTGCATGGGAGTCTAGGAAAAAATTCGTCACTTCCATCAGGCTGGGATACTCAAAAAACAATGTGGCATTTATTTCTAGTCCAGTATCCTGTTCGATGCTGGCTGCCATCGCCACTAATTCGGTCGATCCCAAACCTAGCTGCATTAAATTGGTATTTACTTGCGTTTCGTCGATTGATATCTGCGCCGTGATGTTGATTTTGTCGATGAGATAACGCAGTACATCGGCAGCCAGATTTGTCTCAAGAATCGATGCGTCAATTGAATCTGATTTCGGTGATTCCGGTGAAGTTTGTTGAGGTTCTTTTCGTTCATGGAGAAGCTTTAACGAACAACCCCGCAAGCGGGCAACCACTAATGAGTTATCAGAAATAATATCTGCATCAAACAGAATCAGTTCGCCAGAATTCTTGATTAACCGAGTATATACCCAGCAACCATCGAGCGATCGCCAGTTGTCAACTTTGACACAATAAATTTCTTTAATACCAAACGGCAAGTAGTTACAATCGTTACCAATGGCATCTGCAAGCAAGGGGGCTGCGGCCAGGAAAGCGCTGTTGATCGCCAGAGGATGTAAAGCATAGGTATGGGACTCTTGACGGCTCTGTTCGGTCAAACAAACTCTGGCAATTATACCATCACTAGTGCGGAATAATTTTTCAATCGTCCTGAAACTAGACCCCAAACGAATTGCGGGAACAGTGTGGTAGATGGATTCCACATTGCTAATTGGAGTGCAAGACTCCAGCAGGCGTTCCACGTCCAAGTATTCCTCTTTGTACAAATCCGGTTGCAAGTGTCCTGTGGCCGCAGTTTGCGTCAATTGTTTCGAGGTGGTGCGGTATCTAGCGTCAAAACTCAATCCTGTTGGAATTTCTGAGGTGTGGATTTCAACGGTCACTGCTTCCCCTCGGTCAACAATTATCGGCTGAACAAAGGTGAGGCGTTTCAAACAAATAGCACGCTGGTGCGGAAACCGTTGGAAAAAGTCTGTTATCGCCAGACTGGCATGAGTAACTCCTAACAGAACTCGATCGCCCAATAATGTGTGGTCTTGGAGAAATGGTTCGTCGTAAAGATATGTTGCTGTCATTACCCTTGATGTCTGCGATACCGATGACTCAGCCGTTGCTTGGGTATCTTCCTGGGAATCATGGATGATGTAGGAAAACTCCTTGTCATGCTCAAATGCATATCCGGGTAACACCACACAGGATTTGCGATCGACGGGATTCAGCCGACTAAAATCAATGTCTGCACCAGCAGCCCAGTAACGCGCTAACCTGAAAAGGTCGCGATCGTCAATAGCGGATTGCAATTGAGCATCTTTTGGCATCGGCAAGTCTGCGCTGCCAAAAGATGTGTAGATACCCGAATTGCTAACATCCACATTGTGACGTGTTAACTGCTCGACTACATTGAGGGCTTGGTTGGTTGAGGATGCGATGGCGGCTAAACGATACTCCAGGTTGCAATCTCGTAACTGTAGAGCCGCAGCGAGATCCGCTACTGAAATCGCTGGATGTTCTCGCAAATAAGCATGAAGCCGTATTAAGTAACTCTGTAGTCCTTTGTAGGTAGCGGCAGCAAATACAAGTAAAGTTTCGCTCGTATCGGGTCTAAATGTGGTATTTGACGGTTGCTGTTGATATTCCTCCACGATTAGGTTGGCGTAAGAACCCCCTGCGCCAAAAGAGTTAATCAAGCTACGGCGCGGTAGGTCGCTATTGTGAGAATTTGACTGAGGAACCCAGGGAGACAATTGTTCCTGTAGGTAAAATGGTGAATTTTCGAGTTTAATCCGGGGATTTCTAGGCGTTGCGTTGATGGTGGGAACGAGGGTTTTGTGCTGGAACTGCAATAGTACCTTGGCGATTTGCGAAATGCCTGATGCGGCTTCCAAGTGGCCCAAGTTAGATTTAACCGAACCGATGGCACAGAAACCTGTCTTGTGAGTTAGCTTTGCAAAGGCATTCTTCAGGGCAATGATTTCGATTGGATCGCCGAGACTAGAGCCATTCGCCGCCGATTCAACATAGGTAATGGTCTCAATGTCGCACCCACTACGGGCGATAGAATCCAGCACCAGTTGAGTTTGTTGGGCTGGATCGGGAGCTGTAAATGCCTGTCGTCCGCCACTGTGATTCACAAAGCTGCTTTTAATGATGCCTGCGATGCGGTCGTTGTCTGCAATTGCCAAACTGAGTGGTTTCAGCAGCAACGCTGCTACACCTTCGCTGGGAATCATACCATCGCCGTCGCCAAGGCTTCTGCTGTGTTGTCCAGAACCAAGGAAGTTGGATCGCTCCAGGGATAGAAATTTTGAAGGTTCCAAAGTCAAATTGACACCACCAGCCAAGGCCATGGAACAACTGCCCTGTCGCAAGCTTTCACAAGCTAAATGGATTGCGGTCATGGAACTAGAGCAAGCGGTATTCAGCACCAAGCTAGGCCCGGTGAAATCAAAAAAATGTGACACCTGATTGGCAATTTGCCATTCCGTACCGTTGGAACTGAGGACGGCTTCATTTCTAGAAGGATTAGTCCAGGCATACTGACTGTACATTGAGCCGACAAAAACGCCGATGCCTTTTTTCTCCCTCAGCTGGAACTGTTTTAGAGCTGCCCGTGAATAGCCCGCAGCTTCCAAGGTTTCCCAGGTAATTTCTAGGAACAAACGCACCTCTGGGGGCATGGCCATCGCCCTTTCTTCGGAAATACCGAATAGTTGACGATCGAAACAGTAAACATCGTCGAGGAAGCCGCCGAAGTGCGATCGCCCCAAAGTCCCAAAATGCCGATCCTCTGATAAATTCCACCGCCGAAACCTATCCGCCTCAACAATGCAACTTCGTCCTGTTCTCAGAACTTCCCACAATTCATCTAAATTTTTAGCACCTGGATAACGGCCAGCAATGCCAACGATGGCAATGTCGTCCTGCACAAATCTACTTGCGTTTTGCTTGGCGTTCGCGGTATCCGACGCGATGGGGTTTTGGGCCGGTTGGGGAGAGACTTTAGGGGGTGGCGCATCTTTGCTGCTTGTTGGCTGAGTTTCGTCAATTCGAGTCGGGAAAGAGGCGGTTAAAAATTCCTGGCGATGGGCTAATAAATAGTCAACTAATTCGCGGGTGGTGCTGTATTCAAACAAGATGGTATTGGGCAGAGATCCAGTCACCTGTTCCAATTTTTGGATCAGCCCCACCTGTACAATTGAATCCACACCGTATTGCTCAAAGGGCGTATCGAGACGAATTTTGTTTGCTGGAGTCCGTGTTGCTTGTGATAAGGTGTGGCGAACAAATTCTGTAGTCTGCTCCTGCAATGACACAACACTATTTATTTGCACATTTGATGAATCATCGAGTTGCGTCTGGGGGAAAGATTCCGGCTCGATATGGGGCTTGCTCAACAAAGGTTGACGAATGACACCATTACTGGTAGCAACTACAATCTGATGGCCTAAATCATGGGCAAACTCCACCGGAAACTTGACGGTATCGAAACCTTCTTCTTGCAAAATTTGTTTCCAGGCATGAGAATTCAGGGCTGGGCCACCTGGGATACGTATTTCAGCATCTTCAAAACGCCACCAACCTTCCAGCAAGCCAAAAGTCAAATGAGAAAACAAAGAATTTCCACTGATCTCGTTGATAAAGATTTGCCCGCCTGCACGCATGGCGGCTTTGATGTTACGTACAGTCTGACGGATATTTTTAGTTGCGTGGAGGACATTCGTTGCTACTACAATGTCATAACTTCCAGGCTGAATTGACTGAATGGAAAGAGGCTGCTCGACATTAAAGCGATCGACCTTGAGAAATGGGTAGTCAATGGCGTAATGTTCCTGGGCATGGATGAGGAATGCCTGGGAAATATCGGTATAGCAGTATTCACTGATGCGATCGCTATCAGGCTGAAGCTTTTGCAGTAAACCAACGGTGGTTCCACCTGTTCCCGCACCAACTTCCAGGATGCGGATAGACCCGTTGCCTTTGTCTAAACTGTTGATAGCATCGACAACTGCATCGGCAATCACCTCGTTGAAAAAATCTGCAATCGGATTGCCTCGGTATAGCGGCTCGACTAGGCGCAGGGAAGATTCCGGAAAAATCACGTCTTGGGGAAGTTTTCTGCCGCTCAAGATATCTGGCAATGAGCGCAGACATCTCTCCACAAGTTCGATTTCTGCTGTCATGCTGGCGCTTCCTTCCCAGTCCAGCCGCGCTTTTTGCCAAGTTGTCCAAAGTTCTGCGAGGCTGCTGACATTTTGCTGAGGAATTAACAAGCCATTGTGTTGAAGCAGACGGATGCTCTCGTCAAGCCACTTTTGATAGTAAGTAAAAGTAAGCCGCCCCTGAGAAGAATTGAGAACTCCCATCTCGCTCAAATTGGCAAGTAACAAGTTTTGCAGCAGTGCGTCACGGGCATCTGTGCGATGGGTGCGAATTAATTGCAATTGCTGAGAATAACGTATTTCAGGCGTAACGTTCTCAACCACAGGATGAGCCTGACTGCGGGCAAAACCAATTACGGAAAGCACTTCATCTTCAATGACAAACTCAAGGGCTTGAGGTTTGAGCAGGTTGATGAATGCCAATTGATCGATTTGTCCTTGCAGCAGTCGATTTAGAGCCGCCATTGCCTGCTGTGATTCAATGGAGCCAATGCCGTTTTGCCGCATTCGTTCTCGATAGGTAGCGTCAGCCACAACACCAGTGTTGCCCCAATATCCCCAATTCATGACTTTCACCGACACAGCCCATTCTTTGCCAAGTTGTTGGGCGTAGGCATCCAGGAAGGTACACCCGGCGGCATAGTTGGCTTGTCCTGGGGATTCACCGAAGGAGATTAGGGAAGAGAAGAAGACAACGAAGTCCAACGGCTCGTGCTGGAAAACCTGAACTAAGCGAACGCTGGTTTCAGCCTTGGCCAGCAGTCCAGTTTGAAAACGGGCAATGGACATCTGCGCCAGACTTTGGTCTTGAAGCTCGATGGCACTGTGTACCACGCCATTGATACAACTGTAGCTTTGGCGAATTTCGTCGAGAGCTTTTGCTAAAGAGGCTTTGTTTCTAGCGTCCGCTTGAATATAGAGTGGTTTGGAACCGAATGCAGCTAGTTTCGCCTGTTTTTGGCGGATTTGATCGTCGAGTTCTCGCCGACCGATCCAGATTACTTGCGCTTGATAGTTCTCAATGATGTGCCGACTCCAAACTTCGCCAACACCGCCAGCACCACCGATGACCACGTATACTCCCTTTTGCTTATAAGCAGGAAAATCGTTGTTTTCAAAGGCGATGGGGATCAGCTTGTGGGTAAACCATTGTTTGTCTCGCCTCGCAATTAACGGAAAATCTGTGGTGTCATTGTTAGCAAATAACTCACCCAAAGATGGCAACTCGTCCCCGTCAATATCCAGTAACCGAACCCGCCAATGTGGATATTCACTCTTGAGGGTTGCAACTAAACCGTGAATGCTTGCTGTAGTTGGATTTGCAGTTTCAAATGGGCGAACCGCGACACTCTGACTCGTCACAACAGTTAACGCTAAGGTTTTTTTCCCGTAACCGCTCTCAAAAAGCGATTTGAGCAAGCGAAACAACTGAAGAACGCCAGACTCCTGCTCATCGACAAGGCGATCGTCATCTAAGGCATATTTAATCGGTACCGGAGCCAGCCAAAGTAAGCGGTGTATCGATCCTAGCAATTCGAGTTGCTTGGAGAATTCCTCAACGGATTGCGGTTTTGCCGAGTCAACCACCACGGCGGCGCGATCGAGTTCGGCAATCTGGTTTTTCCAAGTTTGGTTTGCACCAAAAACTACTGTGGGGCTGTCTTTTGATTGCTCTGCTTGAGGTGCGATCGCCACAGGTTCCCAAACTGGTTTCAAGGTGACAGAACCCAATCCTGGCGGTATGTCGTGACTTTTCAAAGGCTTTGGTTGAAGTTGAGTGACTGCTCCATCAAAGTTCTGCTGGGGAATTTCGCGGGCCACAAAGCCCTTGATCCGCACTGCAACCTTACCGTCGTCAGTACACAAATCGATGTCTATGGGTTGAATGGAGCTGTGTTTTTTGGTTTGGGGCGCAAAACGAACCCAAGCCCACATCAAGGCAGCACAGGAATCGTATACTTCTATCTGTTCCAAGGACGATGGCAACGCCAACCGCAGCGATTCTGGGGAATTGGTCTGTAGCAATAAGCCAACGCAGGACTGCAACCCAGCATCCAACAAACTGGGGTGCAAGACATATCGAGACTGCTCTTGAGCGACAGCATCAGGAATCACTAACTTTGCTAATACCTGTGGATTTGAAGCTTTGCCTGCGGACAGGAACAAAGTATCAATGGCGTGGTGGGCAGGCCCGTAATCCAGTCCTAATGTGCGAAAAATCTCATAACATTCTGCTGATGAAAGTTGCCGGTCTTGTATTTGTTGCTGTAGTTCCACTAAGTTGAGAACAGGAGCGGTATGAAAACGCACTGCTACGTCACCGTGGCAGTGAAGCAAAGTTTTGCCTTTGAAGGTGCTGCCCATCTCGAAGCGCGTTTGGTTCAGCGTCCCGTCCAAAAATTTCAATTCTAGGGCTGTTGGCGATTCGTCAACAAAGAAAGGTTGCACCCAAGCAACATCACTCAGTACAATTACTGGTTTACTGTCATTGACTGGATACTCTAGCTTTGGCAGCGAATGGCTGATACTTTGCCAGAAAGCGCGGCGAACCATTTCTAGGTACACCACAGCAGGCAATACTTTTCTCCCAGAACCATTGTGTCGGATTTGGTGATCTGCTAGAAAAAATTCATCCCCGGTGAACTCGTAGCTGTAATTTTGCGCCGATACCGAAACATTTTTGTGCTGCAACCCATCGATCGCCTGGCTTGGTGTAACTGTCGAAAAGCTGACAGAGGAAAAATTAGGGGTCGGCCAATAATATTCTGGTGCAAAAGGGTATGTGGGGGCGCTAATTCGGGACGGCAAGCGATCGCAGTACAATTGACTCCAATCCACCTGCACCCCTTGAATCCATACCTGCGCTAACTTGGCTAAATTCCGTTTTACTAGCCACTGCGCCAATAATCCTTGCATGTCCTCATCATCTGCAAACAGTTTGAGAATCTGATTCTCCCTAGATGGCGAACCGAAATAGCAACCCTCAAAAGTTTGCCAGTGATTAGCAAATCTGCAAAGTTTAGCGATGGATTCTTCAACGCTACTGACAATGAAGGCCACACGGCTCTCCATCGGCTGGCGACCGCATTGCAAGGTGTAGGCAAGATTTATTAACCACTCGGTTTCGCTGGAATCGTTGGGTTTGCCAATGCCCTGTTCTAAATAATTAATCAGTGATTCGACGTATTCTTTAAGACGATCGTCTTTCCTGGCCGACAGCACAATCAAAACCGGAGTATTGAGTTTCTCTGGCAATAACTTGGGACTTGGCAAATATTCTTCTAGAATCGCGTGGGTATTGGTTCCACCAATGCCGAAGGCGCTCAAAGCCGCGCGACGGGGCCAGGGTGCTGCCTCCCATTCACGCAGACGATCCACCACAAAAAAGGGCGATCGCTCAAAATCAATGGCGGGATTTGGTTGGCTAAAATTGATTGACGGCGGAATCTTTTTGTGATACAAACTCATCGCCACTTTAATACATCCTGCCAGCCCTGCCCCTGTATCCAAGTGCCCAATATTGGGCTTTACCGAACCGATGGCGCAATACTGTTTTTGGTTGGTATATTTTTGATAGCTGTCGCACAGCGCCTGAATCTCGATCGGATCGCCTAGCTTAGTACCAGTGCCGTGGGCTTCGACATAGCCAATGGTCTCTGCCCCAATACCTGTAGAAGTCAGTGCCATACTAATCGCCTGGGACTGACCGCGCACGCTGGGCGCGAAGAAGCCAGCTTTGTCTCTGCCATCGTTATTGATACCGATACCTTGGATCAGGGCATAAATGCGATCGCCGTCGGCAATGGCTAAAGGAGCTTTTTTCACTAATAACACCGCTACCCCTTCACCTGGAACCAGTCCATCAGCCGCCGCATCGAAGGTTCGGCAGTGACCATCACGGGATAAATTCAAACCCGGACGATGCACATATCCCATCTCGGAATGAGGCAACAACGTTGATGCGCCCACTAATGCGTAATCGCACTGACCCAGGCTGAGGCTTTGATAAGCGGCACTAAGGGCTGCCAACGATGAAGAACAGTTCGTATGCACAAATACGCTAGGCCCAATCAAGCCTAGCTGATAAGAAATCGTGGTGGGAATCGTGCCACTCTGACTCAACATCCAAGCGGTGTATTCGTCCGTGGCTTCGATAATTCCAGCTTTGTCAACTAAGGTGTTGTAACCACTGTTGCTGGCGGAGATAAACACGCCAGTACGAGGGATGTCGCTTGACACATATCCCGCATCTTCCACCGCCCGCCAAGCGTGCATCAGCAGCAAACGGAATTGTGGATCCATGAATAGGGCGTTGCGTGGCGAGATGTTGAAGAATTCGGGATCGAAATTACCTTTACCTTCAATCGTTCGCTGGACTCCCACAAAATAGGGATTGCGGATCGAGTCTTCTGAAACACCAGCTTGGCGTAGTTCTTCCTCAGAAAAGAATTTCCCGCTTTCCTTGCCAGCACAGATGTTTTGCCAGAACTGATAATGATTTGGGGCGTCGGGAAAGTGACAAGAGATACCAATGATGGCCAGACTATCTTGCAGTGCTGCGTTTTTGCCGTTACCCAAGGCTAGCGCTACTCGGTCTTGCCCGTCTTCATCGGACGCAGACATGAAATTTTGTAACGGAGTTTCTCCCAGATTTTCAGCCTGTTTGTCTCCTAAATAAGCGGCAATATCTCGGATTGTTGAATACTTGAACAAGGATGTCACCGAAAACTCTCGATTAAATCTTCGCGCTATCCGATCCGCCAAAATCACAGACAAAACTGAATCGCCACCAGCAGCAAAGAATCCGTCATTAATGCTAATATCGGTGACATTTAGCACATTCTTCCAAATATCTGCCAAAATAGCCTCAGTTTCAGTTTTGGCATTTACTTTCTCTGTTTTACGTTGGATCGCAACCTCTCGGTTGGCGAGGGATTTTCGATCGACCTTGCCGTTGGCAGTTAGAGGTATGCGATCCAGTGAGATGAATGCTGTGGGAATCGCGTAATCGGGGAGACGCTGCTTGAGATGGGTGATGAAATCGAAGTTTTGTGGCAAGTTGTTTTCGTCGCTTTGCCTGGGAACGTAATAGCCGATGAGACTCTGGACTTTCTGGCGTTCCTTTGCTACAACCGCACATTCCCCTACTGCGGGATGGCGACTCAGTTCGCGTTCGACTTCTTCCAGTTCGATGCGGAATCCACGAATCTTCACTTGAAGATCCAACCGACCCAAATGCTGGAGGTTGCCGTTGGGTAGCCAACGGCACAAATCCCCCGTGCGATACAACTTGCTGCCGTGATTCGCCTCTAGGGGATGATCGATAAATTTTTGGGCGGTAAGTTCCGGCTGGTTCCAATACCCCCGCGCCAAACCCGCGCCAGCGATGCAAAGTTCGCCGGGGACACCCATCAAAGCCAGTTGGTCGTGGGCATCCAGGATATAGACACGGGTATTGGCGAGTGGTTTACCAATGGTGACTGAATCACCGGGTCGGATCTTCGCAAGCATCGACCAGATTGTGGTTTCAGTGGGGCCGTAAAGATTCCAGACTTCGCAGCCGATGGAGGCAAACATCGATCGCAGGGAATCGTTTAGCATCTCGCCACCACAGAGAATTTTTAAGTTCTCGTCATTTTTCCATCCTGACTGGAGCAACATAGTCCAAAAGGATGGTGTAGCTTGCATAATAGTCGGTTTCCATCGCCGGATTTGTGCCTTAATCACCTCAACATCTTTGAGTTGATGGCGATCGCATATAAGGCAACGCCCACCCTGAATTAGGGGGAGAAACAGTTCCAGCGCGGCGATGTCAAAACTGTAGGTTGTAACTGCCAGAAAATCCGCCACCAACTGTTTGCCGATTTGGTCTGCCATCGCATAGAGAAAGTTGGTCAGCGCCCGATGTTCGATGGCGACTCCCTTTGGTTTACCAGTGCTTCCCGATGTATAAATTACATAGGCGAGATTTCCCAGACCTGCCAAACATTTTAGAGGCTCTATTGATTCCGCAGCCTGTTGGATTTCCTTCCATTGCTTATCCAGGTTAATGTACTGTGCGTCGATGAAACCGATTCGATTGTTTAGCCACGACTGGGTAACGAGGAATGACGCACCGCAGTCACGTAACATATAAGTCAAACGTTCTTTGGGAAATTGCGGATCTAAAGGCACATAAGCACCGCCAGCCTTCATAATCCCCAGCAAGGCCACCATCATATCAAGCGATCGCTCGACGCAAACCGCAACCAAGGTTTCCGGCTGGACTCCTTGTTGCTGTAGGTATTTGGCTAAAGCTGTACTTTTGCGATTCAGTTCTTCATAAGATAAAGTCCCCTCACCACAAGCCACCGCCACAGCATTGGGAGTTCTCTCCACTTGAGCTTCAAACAGTTGGTGAACGCAATTGCTGGGATATTCCACGGAAGTTGCATTCAAATCCCACTGAATCAACCGTCGTTGTGCCTCGTCCATCATTTCGTACTTGTGTACCAAGGCATTCGGATTTGAAATTGCCGCTTGAGTCAACTGCAAATAATGACCGAGCATCTGTTGAATCGTTGTGCCGTCATATAAGCTCGGATTATATTTAAAACTAACTCGATAACCATTTGCGGCTTCAAATACCTCCAATACCAGCTCGTATTCACCTTCCTGGTGGATGTCGAAGTTAATTTCTAAATCGAAAAGGTCGCCATAGGAACTGCATAAGTGTTGCAAATCGCTGGGTGCAAGACCGTTTTGATACTCAAACGCCACTTGAAATACGGGGGCGGCCATGGCATTGGGGAGAATGCCGATATCTCGCACAACAGTTGTAAAAGGAACCGTGGCGTGGTCAAGACCATCGGACATGGTGTACTTGAGATGTTCCAGAAAAGTTGCGAATGTCTGGTGACTGAAGTTTTTGCTGCGGATGGCCACCATATTTATAAAATAACCAACCACCGAGGAAAATCGCTCTTGCGGTCGTCCCATACTTGGCATCCCAACGATGATGTCATCCAAGTTGGTATATCTATGTAACAGGATTTTGAACAGAGCCAGAAATATGGTAGAGGGGTTGACTCGTTGCGCTTTGCTAAAACTGCGGATTTGAGCCGCCAGGGACGATTCAATCGATGTCGAAATAACTGCGCCGGAAAACAGTTGTGCTTTTGACCGCGAGCGATCGCTGGGTAGTTCAAGTACTGGCAGGTTGCCGGAAAGTGTCTCCCGCCAATAGGAGCGATGTTTTTCCCAAGCGCCAGACTCTAACATCCGCCGCTCCCAGAGAACGAAATCCTCATATGTTGTGGATATCGGCACAGCAAGGGGCGATTCTCCGTGCAGTAAGCGGCGATAAGCATCAAAAAGTGAATCAACCAATGGCAGGAAGGAGCCACCGTCAAACACAATATGATGTACGCAAATCAAAAGATAGGTTTGCGTCGAAGATTTTTGCAGCAGATCCACCCGGATTAAGGGGCCTTGCTCCAGATTGAAGGGCTGTTTTGACTTTTCTCTGAGTTTAGATAGGATGCTTTGCTCATCAAAAACTGAAACATCTTCAGTATTGATGCCGATTTCAGTGTCCGGGGTTAGCCCTTGTGTGAGAATGCCGTCTTTTTCAAACAGGTGATAGCCGAGAACAGGATGCTGTTTGAGTAATGACTTCAGAGCCTTTGACAATATCGAAGTGTCGATGGTGTTGCGAATTTTAAGACACAAGGGAATATTGTAGGCAGTCATCAGTGGAAAGGACTTCTGTAACGCCCATAATCCTTTTTGGCCTTCCGAAAGCGGAAAATTTTCAACCTCTCGATTTTCAGGTTCACTCACCTGGGGATTAAAGTTCGGGCTGTTGGCCTCCAAATCGATTCTTTGACTCAGGTGTTTTGCTAGCGATCGGATTGTCGGATGCTGGAGCAAATCTCTACCTAAAACTTCGATGTCGAAAGTTTCTGACAGACTACGAATCACCCGCATTCCCACAAGAGAATCGATGCCATAATCTTGCAGATGCTTATTCTCGTCGATTTCATCTGGTGGTAGTTCAAGGAACTCCACTAGAATACAGGTGAGATATCGACGCAGGTTGTCTTCACTGGATTGCCCCACATCGATGGCAAACTCCTCCAAACCCGTCTTAGGCATTGCCGCCAGAGATGAAGAGTGCTGTATATCTTCATCGAGCCAATAGCGCTGTGTGTCAAAAGGATAACCAGGAAGTGGCACTCGGCAAGCGTCGGGATGTTCCGCCCATGAAATTGCACTGCCTTGCACCCACGCCGCCGCCATCCCTTGCATTCCGGCAAAACTTGAAGTATCTTGCTTTTGAGCAGAATTCACTGTGCCAATAAAGACATTGGGATTTTCTGTTTTCGTCGCAACGCCATTGACCCCTTCGATATAGAATTGCAGTGCAGCCCTCAATTGTTGGCGATCGCAAACGACCATCGCCATTCGATAGTCCATGTGTTCGCGCCCATTGTACAATGTGTGGGCAATGTCCTTTAAATCAGGGACTAAGGCAGTGGCGAGAAACTGGTCGAGTTCCCTGGCGAGGGCTGTTAATGATTTCTCGCTTTTCGCAGAAAGTACGATGAGAAACTCTTGAATAACGGGCAACGATTGAGTCGGGGAATGTTCTTTCTCTGACGGACGATACTCCTGAATTAAAATATGAGCATTGTTGCCGCTCATCCCAAAAGAATGCAGTCCGGCAAGGCGCGGCTTGTGCGTTTTGTTCCAAGGTAATGTCTCGCTGGCCAAAATACAGGGCTGATTGTCTGTGTCCAGTGCCATATCCGCCCCAGAAAAGCCAAGAATCTTGTGAATCCGCTCAGTTTCCAAACTGCGGAGGATCTTCAGCAGCGCCCCCAAAGCAGATGTCGATTCCATGTGCCCAATTAAAGGCTTGAGCGTACTAATTCGACAAAAGTGGAGATCCAAAGTCACGCCTCTAGCTTTGGCTAGCGATCGCAACGCCCGATTAAAGGCTTCCCACTCCGCCAAATCGGAAAGACGATTTCCCATGCCCTGAGCTTCGATATAGCTGACATCACGCGGGTCAATACCAGCTTCTTGATAGCATCGCTCGATCAACTCTACATGACTCTCTATGTTCGGAGAAGCACTCGAAGTCCCCCCTTAACCATAAAAGTTAACCGCCGTATTCGATATCAGCGCATAAATAAAATCGCGGTCTGCTTCGGCTTGTGTGAGGGGCTTCAACATCACACTCACAACACCTTCAGCCCGTAAATGTCCGTCTGCGTTTTCTTGAAACGACTTCACGGAATTGGTGCGGCTCAATTGCTTGGTGCGCGACAATGCCAAGAAAGGCTGCGGTCGTAAGAGCAAGTTGGCGGCACTGACAATAGCATAACTGATTTCACCGGATCGCAGTGCCGATACAGCTCGATGTAGAGCCACTGCCGCACCAGCGCACTGTGCATCCACGATCTCGCTGGGGCCGCGAAAATCAAAAAAGTAGGCGATTCGATTAGCCAGCAGCGATGCCTGTCCGTACCCTTCACCCGGATCGATGCCGCGTTCATTCAATATCTGGAGATAATCATCGTCCTGATGAGCAACATAGACTCCGGTGCGGGATTTCTTCAGCGTTGCGGGGGGGTATCCAGCATCACATAAAGTTTGATACACCGACATCAGTAGTAACCGCTGCCTTGGGTCTATTTGCTTTGCATCGAAGGGAAGAATCTTAAAGAAATGCGCGTCAAAGCCGGCAACATCTGGAATAAAGCCGCCCCATTTACACTGGGTCTTTCCAGGATTTTTGCCCGTTGCATCGTAATACTTGCGCCAATCAAAGCGTTCTTTTGGGATTTCCTGAATTAAGGAACAATCGGTGTCTAAAGCTTGCCAAAATTCACGGACGGACATACAACCAGGCAAGTAGCCGGACAGTCCCACAATTGCGATCGGCTCAATCAATTGTGGTTGTTTGGAAGGAAGCGACTGTCTTGAGTCCCGATAAAATGCCTCTTCAATACATTTGAGCTGGTATTCCGTATCCATAATTAATATTTATTAATATGTTTATGGCAAATAAGGCGAAATCAATTGTTCTAAATAGAAGAGCGATTCCTTTACCAAGGAGTAATCCACCCCGAAATCAACCAAGCAGGCGATATCGTTAACACCAATGGCGATCGCTTCATCAATGACTTTCCTGCCGTCGTCCACGGTGCCGAAAATAGCTGCTGTTTTAACATACCGTTGATATGCATAATCGAGTATTTTGGCCTTCTCTTTCGCTGAGACACCTTCATTATCATCCAGTGCTTGTATGTGGGCGTCTAGAGAACTTTTGATATACGCCTTAAAGGGTAATTCAACAACCTGATTCACCAAGTCACGGCTTTCGTGAACCAACGTATGTAGCATGAGAGTCACTATGCCTTCCTTGGGATCGTGACCCCCTTCCTTGCGTCCCTGACGATATAATGCGATCTTGTCTCGCATGGCTTCAAAGTTATTTCCGTAGAGCATGGTGAAAATGTTATAGCCTTGACGACCTGCCCAGAAAAACCCGTCATCATTCTTTGTGACAAGCAGCCAGACGTTCAGTTTTTTTTGCAGGGGACGTGGATAAACCACAATCGGTATTAGTTCACCGTCCGGGCCGGGAAAGGCGACAGTTTCGCCACGCCAAAGCTTTTGCACCAGAGGAATCCACTCACTACAAATCTTCCGTCGTTCAGCATATTTTTCAGGCGCATAAATAAAATCCGGTTTATTCCATCCCGACCCAAAACCAAGATCCACTCGTCCACCAGATAATATATCATTCATCGCCCACCACTCGACGATTTCAGCCGGATGGTGCAGAGGTAGGGAAATCCCAGCTGTTCTAAACCGAATTCTGGTGGTTTGCGGAATTAAATAGGATGCCATCACCGCCGAATTGGCGAAAATAGAGCCAAACTCGTAGAAGTGTCGTTCAGGTATGTAGATTGCTGTAAACCCGGCGCGATCGCCAAACACCGTGATGTCGCGCACGAATTCATATTTCTGCTTGTCCGTCACATCTTTCCTCACGTCGGAGAAAAACAGCAAGCTGAAGGAAATTTGGTTGTTACTTTCCTTTTCACGGTTTGCCGTGGGGGGCTGTAGACCGAGCAGTTCTTCGATGGAAGTAGTCATGCTTTTTACAACTTATGCCTAGGTACTTAAGTGACTAGTCAGCAATGTAATCGTGGGATAATCAATCAACCACTGGGGCATAATCTCCCGCTCCAACTGCTTCTCAAGCTTAATTGCCAATTGGGTTGCCGAAATGGAATCTAGCCCATAATCTTGAAACTTTTTGTTGTCATCGATTCCCTGGAGTTTTAAAACCTGCATGGCAACCTGTCGAATTACGTCGATGGTGGGTACTTCCGGCTGCTTTGGTTGGGAGTCATCGGCGTTGAAGGCGATCGCTTTATGGTTGTTGTTGTCCAAAGCTTTGGCAGTAGTTTGGGGAAACAACAAACGATAAATGCGTTGAATCAGTTGCGGTTCGAGCTTTTTGATTTCTGACAAACTGATGATATTTGTGACGCATTCTGGGGCAATGAATCCTTGCTTATGAACCAGAGCTTCCCACTGTTCGATGTGGTGCTGGATGCTTGAAACCTCAGTGTGAGAATTGCTGGCAGAGCGATGGCGCGCCAAAAGCAGCGTGGGAGCAGCTTCACCAAACTTTGTTGGGTCTAGCTCAGTATTCAGAACCCAGGCTGCTTTCTGCTGCTGAAGCGCCAGTTCAAATAATTCCTTACCAACTTGGTTGGAATGGGTAAACAAGCCAATTTTATCAAGATTGTTCTGCATGGCGTTAAAGATACATGAAGGGGCCCGTGCTGCCATTCCAGTTTCGTGCCAGTCCACCCAGGTGATTGACTTATAGCCTTGTTTATGCAATTGAATGTTTTGATAAGCCATGAACCAGTCAACATAAGCATTTGCCAAGGCGTAATCGCAACTTCCCTTGGCAAACCGAGGGATTAATCCCGTCAATGAAGAGAAGGCAACGAAAAAGTCGAGGGTGTCGTTTGCAAAAACCCTGGCAAGTGCTTCGAGTCCTGCGACTTTGGGTTCGAGGACGGCAGCTATGCCAGCGAAATCTTTGGTTACAAAAGCGGGCTTTTTGAAGTCAGAAGTGATACCAGCACTGTGAATTACACCACTGATGGAACCAACCCGATGGCGAATTTCAGCAAAGAAGCTTGCTAACTGCTGAGGTTCGGTTAACGATTCCGTATATATACTCAAATGCTCAACCTGGCGATGTAGCGAGGCTAGCTTGCCAAGTTTCACCTTTAAGTGTTCGGAATATTCTTCGCCTTCGTTCCTCCATTTTGTTTTGGGTGGTAAGGCATTCAGTCCCATCAAGACGAGTTTCCTCGCACCTTTAGCTACGAGATAATCAGCTATTTCCAGCCCGATTCCTCCCGTTCCGCCACTGATCACATAAACTCCGTCGCTACGAATCGATAAATCCGCCCTTGGTTGTGCAAGTTCAGCTTCCAGGTATGGGACGAACCGTTGTTGCTGGCGATAGCAAATTTCTGTTTCTTCCAGGTTAGCGGTAAGCTCCTGAGTTAGTGCCTGTTCGAGCAACCCTGGATTTTGCAGTATTGCTGCATCAATATCGATATGTCGAGATGTGACGTATGCGTGTTCGGCACTCAGTACCTTAATCAATCCGGCGAGTTTTGCTCCGGCAAGACTAATTGTATCTGAGCAAAAATGCTGCAACCCCTTTGTGACATATAGTATATCCAAATCGGAACTGACAGCTATCAGCTGTTGATAAAACGCAATTTTTCCCAGTGCATCGCCATCGCCATCCTGAGAACTTTGGTAGAGAGCGCTGAGATCTACAACGATGCGAATTCGCTCAAGTGAGGAAAGGATCGTCTTTGCACTTTCCAATCCGCAGGAAGAATCGCTAAAATCAAGTATTTGTGCCGATATTTGACGATTTCGGTCACTGTGATGATTTGCACAATAGACAATCACAGCCTGTTGTTGATTGAATAAACGTCGCCCCAAATCGGCGGTTTCTTCGTTTACCAAAATCAGCATCTCGCCTTGAAAAGACAAAGTTTTTGTCGGTGTAACAGCGCTTTGTTTCCACTTTTTCTGGATCGAATAAAAGGGCTTTGATTTCTCCCCAGAGTCTACAGGCTGGTATTTAGGGCGACGCAAGATCAATCGTTCGACTCCATCGTAGCGTACCCGTTCCAACTCTCTCGGCTCTTGATCCAATGGGTTGCGGCTCAACCATTCCCGCAGGAGAAGCTGATACTTCTCTGTACAGGATGTACCCTGCTGCACACTAATGATTCGACAATTGTTAGAGAGCGATGTTGAAATGCCAACCGTCGCCGTGTCATTTTGTTTATCTGCCAATACCAAAGGTTTGGCAGTTAGATAATATGTATCAAACAATCCTTGCTGGGATTTTAACCATTCGCCAAGGATTTCAAAATAATTGCCTGTGGTATCATTTTTAGATTCCAAGGCAAGGACAACATCGAATGATTGCCCAATGGAAATAGTAGCGAGTGCGTGGAAGCTAAGACATTGCAAGTTTAGCGATCGCTCCAGCCCAACAGAAGCCTCAATTTTTCTCACAAGACTACAGATTCCTTCCTTGTCCTCGTCGCTGGCGTAGACGATGAGGATTTTTTGGTCTTGATAATGAGCAAAGCGATCGCTCCACGGAATGTTTTCTGGAAGTGCTTCAAGAGTCCACTCCAGTTGACTGGCTGAGTCGAGAGCATGGGCAAATTCTGATTTTTTGAGCGATAAATCCGCCATCTTTCCCATGTCTTGGCCAATCCAGTAACGTTCTCTGGCAAATGGATAGGTTGGTAGGTGAATCCGCTGCGGGGTTATTACACCAGTGGTATAAATCTGCGTCCAGTCAATGGTAGCACCCCGCACCCATAGTTCCATTACTTGGGAGTATTTTCCTTGAGACAACCAAGAATTAGTCGTCGTCACAATGTCAGCATCAGCAGCAAATTTTATAAAATCCGAGGAATCCGATCCAACTAAGCCACAATAGATACCATCAAAACTCCTCAGGGGAGGAGACTGACTGCGGTCAAGAAAGCGGCGCAGCTTTTGTCTGACTTCAGTCAAGGTGTCAGCAACAAATCCTACACGGGCATCCATCGGTTCGCGCCCCACTTGTAATGTGTACGCCAGGTCACATAGCCGATATCCCAAGGTCGTTGGCTGTGGTTGCGTTTGTGATTCCAGGTGTTTTAGCAGTTGTTGTGCATATTCCCATAGGCGCTGTTCGTTCCTAGCGGAAAGAACGATCGCATACTGTTGAGCGGGTGCAACATCTGTGATGGCTGGATGTCCATCGCTTTGATTAACATATTCCTCAATCACCATGTGTGCGTTCGTCCCGCTAAAGCCAAAACAGTTGATGGCAGCACGCCGAGGTTCTGTATCCACAATCCAGTCTCTACATTCTGTATTGATGTAAAACGGAGAGCGATCGAGATTGATGTGTTCGTTTAACGATTCATAGTTGATTGTGGGCGGGAGTTTTTTATTCCTAATGGCAAGCAACACTTTGATTAGCCCAGCCACCCCTGCGGCGGTGGCGAGATGACCGATGTTGCTTTTGAGCGACCCGATGGCACAAAACTTTTCTTTATTGGTGAACTCACGAAAGGTTTCGCATAAAGCTTCTACCTCAATTGGATCGCCGAGTCGCGTCCCTGTACCGTGCGCCTCAACCAGTTGAATGTCTGCTGGCTGAATCTGAAACCGTTGGTAGACTTCTTTGTGTAATCGTTGCTGTGACTGTCCGTTAGGGGCTGTAATTCCATTGGTCTTGCCGTCTTGATTCACCCCCCAGCCTCGAATCACGCCGTAGATGTCATCACCGTCTTTTTCGGCATCGGCAAGGCGTTTGAGTAACACAACACCCACACCTTCCCCCGGTACAAAGCCGTTAGCACGGCGATCGAAGGTGAAACATCTGCCATCGGGTGACAAGATACCAGCCTTGCTCATCATAACGTGCATTTCTGGCCCGGAAATTACGTAGACTCCTCCAGCCAAGGCTGCATCGGAGTGACCCAATACTAGGCTGTCGCAGGCGTTAGCTATGGCAACTAGGGATGCAGAGCAGGCTGTATCAATGGCCATACAAGGGCCCTGGAGATTGAGGAAATAAGATATCCTTGCGGGGAGTAGTGCCGCAGAAGAGCCTAGCAATCCGAGAGCGTTTAATTCATATCGCTGCACAATCTTTCCATAGTCTCCCGTTTCGCAGCCGACAAATACGCCACACTTGCTGCCTGCAAAGGATGTGGGGTTATATCCCGCATCTTCAATGCAGTGCCAGCTAGTTTGGAGAAACAGCCTTTGCTGGGGATCCATGAATTCTGCTTCCCGTGGGGAAATATGGAAAAAGAGGGGATCGAAGCGATCGATATCCTCCAGCGCACCCATCCACTTGCAGTATGTCTTGTTTGCCGCATTTCTATCCGGGTCATAGAAATCAGCAAGATTCCAGCGATCGCTTGCTATTTCCGAGACACAGTTTTTGCCGTTGGCGATGTTCTCCCAGAACTCTGCTAAATTTTTCGCTTGGGGAAATCGGCCTGCCATACCGATAACGGCGATGGCGTTACTCTTATAAGAATTTCTGTCAGGGGTAGACAAAGACTGCTTTGGTATTTCAGTAGTGCTGAGTAATGTCGGGGACTTTAGTTCTTGCTGAGTGTCCAGTTGTACCCCATCGTTAAAACTAGGGGATTGAAGCAACGATGTATTTTTTCTGATTTCTAACTCAGCACTTTTTTGGTGAGTGGACGCTGTTTGGGGGGGAAGTGCCACCGCAGCATTGTTGGGCTGCATTTTGGCAACGGTTTGCTCAATGTTGCGGGCAAAGTCGCTGAGTGTGGGATATTTGTAAACATCCGTTGCTGGCAACGAACATCCAAATAATTGATTTATCTTCCTCATCCACGTCACCGCAGTAATGGAATCCATCCCCATGTCAACAAACTTCGCTTCTTCGTCGATGTCGCTTGCTTCCATGAATAGTTCTTCCGCCAGAGATTCGGTGAGGACATTCAGAATCGATGGCGATGAGGGTAACTCTCTGTTTGATGGCATCGGGGCATTCTCAACGCGATCGCCAATTATCGTCGTTTCGGGAGTGGCTGTCTGCTCGTTCAAATTATTGAGGACGTTGCTAGACTGCTGTACGTAGTTGGCGAATTCTCGCAAAGTTGGATAGCTGTAAACCTTCGTGGCGGGGAGAGACAGGGCGAACTTAGCGTTGATGCCTTTGATCCACATGACCGCAGAGATGGAATCTAGCCCCAGATCGACAAACTTTGTATCTTCGTCAATTTCCTCCGGTTCTAAAAACAATTCCGCCGCGATGGTTTCTTTGAGTGTCTGGATAACGAGTTGGTTGGGGGCTGAATCCACAGATTTATCTTCCCAGTCCCCAGTTCCTAGTTGAATGCCCTTATCGAAACGTTCGTGAATGTTTTTCAGCACTTGGGATTGACCAACAAATGTCTTCTCGTGCATTGCCAACTCTTGCGTGTGAAATGTGTCCAATAAATCCCTTAGCCTTGCGGTTGCCTGGTTTTTTCGCTGAACCAGCTCGTTTTTAGAAAACTTGGCGAGATGATGAGCCAGCTTCAGGGCATAACCAAGAACTTGGTTACGAGGAAGCACAGGCATTGAGATACCCCGTTGTTTTAACTCGGCTCCCTTGTATTCTCGTCCTGCAAACAAAATTTCACGACTTAAGTTTGGCCCCAAGCGTGCGGGAAAAATCAGCGTCGATCCGGCTCCAGGGGTAAAGCCGTATTGCATATAAGGAGTTTGATAGATGCTTTCTTCGCTGAATATATTTACGTCGCAGAACATCCCTAATGACCAACCGCCCCCGATGGCGTGACCCTGCATGGCGGCGATCGCAGGTAAATGACATCGCAGGGGCAGGCTGTGAATATCGTTGTCGGTAAATCGCGCCCTGCCGTTATATATATCTTGCAAGCCGCTTTTTGTTCCACCACAGGCGAAGTATTGATTGTAACCAATAAGTACGACGACTTTATAAGTGGGTACACTTGCAATATGCTTGAACGCTTGAGTTAATCCTTCGCTAAAAGCGTTGGAGAACATATTTTTATTGGCTGTATCGGCAAGTGTAACCTGCACAACACCGTTGCCAAATCTATGGACGTGGACTACATCGCAGTACGTAGCCACTAAGGTCGGATTGTCAAGCCATTGGTGATTTTCTTCCTCCATTCTTTTTAGATCCTGGTGGGTAAAGAATGGAACTACCGACACGCTGCTCAACTCGATACTGCTATTGGCTGGAGACGGGAAATAGGCACGACGTACCAGGCTTTGGACGCTACGTGATAGCTGTTTTTTTAATTCAATCAGCGATGGTTGCGGTGAGTGAGAAATTCCATCGGCGAGATGGCGGGCAAGATCGTCGAGTCGATCTTCGGCAGCAACCAGGCAGTCCAGACCCATTTCTACCAATGCTTGTCCACTACACAGATGTGGCACAGCAAAAAATAGAGACGCGAATGATTTGCCAAATCGCTCCTCGACTATCGAGCGATCGCCATCGCTCAAACCTCGGTGACCAAACTGACCGCTTTCACGGAAAATGAGGAAATCACAGAGGCTAGCTAAGTTCCAACCCAATCCGCGAATATCACTTTTAAGTAACGCAATGACAGGTAATTCCAACTCCAAAAGAAAACCAATTAACGCCCGCATCACGGGCACATCGTCGTGAGTTGTGCTGTCAGAAAACAAGCCGCCATCGTCAACTAGCAATAAAACACGCACTTCGTCGGGCATCTTATCCCTTAACTCAGTACTGAGCCTGGAAGCATCTAAGGGACGATGGGCGGCAGCGATCCTGATTTCCACTATTCCCTCACCTTCGGGGGAAACACTGAGAAAAGATGACGTTACTTTGGTCTGCGATATCAGTTCGGCTGGATCCCTCAGGCGAATCGGTTGTCGATTTTGGCGATTAATTCTGTCGCGCTGAACTTTGTCAGCATCCACCAAAGTAATTAATTTCCTATTTTTAGGTAAATCTACCGTCTGCTGTTGGTCGTTTAAATTAATGGCTTTGCTACTTTGTTCGCCGCTTGCCCTTTGCATATTTAATGTAGGGGTAATCTGGCTAGAATTGTTGCCTTCCAGTGCCAACCAATACCGTTTTCTCTCAAAAGGATAGGTTGGCAGCGAAATTCGCCGGGGGGAAATGGTGGATGTGCGACGAAGCCTTGACCAATCAATATTTACGCCTTTGACCCATAGTTCCCCTAGACGAGGGTAACAGCCCTGTTCAGTCCAAGTTGTTATTTGTTTGAGCAAATCGGGGTCAGAATTCCAATTGACAACTGTCGTTTTATCTTTACCAGCTTGCCCTACATAGCAGTCATCAATATCGGATTTACCTTGAATAAAAGCATCAAGTTTGGCCATGGCATCGGATTGCGAGTACACGATTATGGCAATCCGCGACTGTAGTGCCTCACGCCCCACTTGCAAGGTATAAGCTAGATTCTGGAGATTCACCGCCCCTGCTTCTAGAAACTGATGCAGTTTCTTGGCGTATGCAGCTAAACGCACGTTATTTCTCGCCGATAGCAGTATTAATACTGGTGCGTCATCAATTTCGGACTCACTCGTTGGCTCCTGGTCATATTCCTCCACAACAACATGGGCGTTGACACCGCCAGCCCCAAAGGACGATACGCCAGCGATGCGAGGGACAGTTTTCGTATTTCCGTTTACTTCCACCATCGGTTGCGGCCAATGCTGAAGATGACGCTGCACATAGAACGGTGTCTGAGGAAAGTCGATATTCGGATTAAGTTCGTCAGCGTGCAGACTGGGAACGAGTTGCTTGTGCCTGAGTTGCAAGATCGCTTTGGTCAAACCCGCGATTCCAGAGGCCGCCTCCAGATGACCAACGTTGGATTTGACAGAGCCTATGGCGCAAAAGCTTGTGTCTGGAGTATGTTGTTGAAACGCCTTAGTCAGACCGGCAATTTCAATGGGATCGCCAAGTTCAGTTCCCGTTCCATGCGCTTCGATGTAGCTCACTTCTCTGGCATCAACCCCAGACTTTTCTAGTGCCTCAAACACTAGTTCTGCCTGTGCTTTGGGATTGGGCACTGTATAGCCGTTGGTTTTACCTCCATGATTGACATGAGTGCCACGAATTACGGCGTAGATGTTGTCGCCATCGGCCATTGCTTGAGACAAGGGCTTGAGTAATACCACACCCACACCTTCGCCGGGAACAAAACCATTGCCGTGGTTGCCAAAACTCTTGCAACGACCATCTTTAGACAGCATTTTGCTAGCACACAGAATGTTGTAGCTGGATGGATGCAGATAGAGATTGACACCGCCAGCAAAGGCAAGTTGCACTGAACCATTCAGCAGGTGTTGGCAAGCTTCATGCACTGCTGTGAGTGACGAAGAACACATGGTATCGATGGGCATACTGGGCCCGCGAAGATTCAGAAAATACGATAAGCGATTGGCGATGGAACTAAAAGATGTGTGGGGGTGTCCAATCTTACCTTGTTTCCAAAGTTCGGGGCCGTAGAGATCGAATCCAGTTCTAGTAACGCCAACAAATACACCCACTTGCTGTTGGTATTGGGATTCTAGCATCTGCCTGGTGTGACCGGCATCTTCCAATGCTTCCCACGCCGCCTGAAGAAAAATTCGCTCTTGGGGGTCTATATTTACCACTTCGTGCGGGGAAATACCGAAAAACTGGGCGTCGAATTCCTTGGCATCATCCAGAAAGCTGCCCCACTTGCAATAGCTCTTGCCAAGTTCGATTGCCTCTTCGACATGAGGATGAAAATAATCTTCCCAACACCAGCGATCGCGCGGAATTTCAGAAATACAGTCGGTTCCGGCTTTTAGTCGCTCCCAAAAGGTGGACAGATCGTTAGCCATCGGATAGCGACCGCTCATGCCAATGATGGCGATCGCATCTGTTCTATTGCTTCTTTGCCGAGCAGCTAATTGGGAAGTATGAGTAGCAACGATCGCATTTACTGGTTCGACATCCTTAAATTCACTTACTGTATTTGCAGCTAGTGTAGCGACGGATTCTCCATTACTACTTAGCTGCGCCATCAAGTCCGAGCGGCGGTACTCAAGGAAGTAGTTGACTAGTTCACCAAGGGTCTGCACTTCAAAAAGTAACGTGCTATGAATTCCTGCAAATTTTTCTTGTAGCGCCCCTGTAATCTGCACAACTAAGATGGAATCAATTCCATAACTCTGGAACGGCTCATCAGCTTCGATCTGCTCTGGGTTCATCCGGAGTATTTTGGCTATCAGTTGCTGGAAAAACCGGGTGGCTTTTTGGCGGAGGCTGGTATCATCTGATTCATCGATAGCATTTATACTGCTGATGGGAGAACCACTTTTAACAGTGAAAGTTGCATTACCAACTGACGTGCAATTCTGTCGCACCAGTCCATCACTCTCGGCGACGATCGCCTGTTGTCCGAGCGATCGCGCCATCGCCACCGGGAACCAGGGAGATTGAAACCCTTCTGTTTGCAGCACTCGCTCCCAAGAGTCCACTGACAACAGCGGCGTGCCGTCAATTCGCAATTCTGGGTCTTCATGTCGCCACCATCCCTCCAATAGCCCAAATGTGAGATGACCAAACAGCGTTTGCTCGCAAAGCTCATTGAGCAAAATCAAACCATTAGTCCGCAGACAAGCCTTGACATTCCGTAGCGTTTGCCGAATGTTACGAGTTGCGTGCAGCACGTTTGTGGCGATGGCAAAGTCATAAGTACCTGTGGCAATTTCCTGTGCTGCCAACGGCTGTTCAACGTCAAAGATGCCGATTTCCACAAACGGATAGTCAGGGATGAATTTCTCTTGGGCGTGCAAAAGAAATGCTTTAGAGATATCGGTGTAGCGGTATTCGCTGATGCTATCCTCAAGTCCGGCTAATTTGGACAGTACGGCTTTTGTGGTTGCACCTGTTCCCGCACCAATTTCTAATATCCGCAGCTTCGTGCGTGGTTCGTGCTTCAACCGCGCCTCGATGGCCGATCGCAGCGATTTTGCCAACACTTCGTTAAAATAATCCGCAACAGAATTGTCACGATAAATACCTTCGACAATCTGTAGGGAACCATTCGGGAACAGGCTGTCTGTCCCTCGCTTCTGACCGGATAAAATTTCTGGTAACGCCCGAACGCAGTTCTCAACTAAGGAAAACGCCCGTTGTTTGCTGTCGGCTTCTGGCCAGTTGTCCCTAGCCTTTTTCCAAGCTTGCCAAACTATGTTGGGGGATTCGAGTCCAGCCCCCGCTTCGTTTTGTGCAAGAATCGATTTACTAGCTGCCAGCCATTTGGTGTAGAAGTCGGGTACACTACCAGAGGAATACAGATTGAGTCCATTGAGGCTAGTTCGCAGCAAACGGATTAAAAGCGGCTGCATTTGTTTGCATTGAAAGATGCCATCGACCTGTAGTTGTTCCATCGATTGGTTTGGCGCGACATTGATATGCCGAATCTCGTGGATAACTGACGGTGCAATTTCCTCGAAGCTAACAACAAATTCGCCCTCGTCGTACCAATCGATTGCCTCGACACTTGCGCTCTTAATTAAAGCCAGCTGATGCAAGCGATTGTTGCTCACTAGGAACTCTAACGCCTGCATCGACTCCTTAGACTCTAGAAGTCCGATGCCGCGTTGTTTGAGGCGAGTCTTAGATGCCTGGGAGATTCTGTCTCCAGTGCCGATGGCCCAGTGTCCCCAATGAATCACCTTGACTGGGCAGTGCCAACGGTTGGCGAGGCACTGGGAAAAGGCATCTTTAAAGGCGCACCCTGCGGCATAACCACTCAGTCCGCCGCTTTGTGATAGCGCCTCAATGGAGGAGAAGAATAAAACAAAATCTAAATCTTCGGTGTGAAAAACCTGAGCTAGCCGCACGCTCACATCTACTTTGGCAGACAAAACTGTGCGAAGTCTAGCTTCGTCTGTGTCCTTGAAACTGCGATCGAAAATTCCCACCGCCGCATGAACGACACCCTGCACCGAGCCGAATTCGTGTTTAATCTGTTCATAGGCGCGCTGAAGTTCCTCCTGACTTGTTGCGTCTGCGGAAATATATCTCGGCATTGGCCCCAAGTTAGCGATCGCTTCTAGTTTTTTCTGAATTGTCTCATTCAATGGGCTGCGACCAATCCAAACGATCTGCGCTCGATATTTTTCGCTCAGATATCGGCTCCATACCTCGCCCAAACCTCCCGCACCACCGATGATTACGTACACACCGCCGGCACGATAAGCCGATCGATTAGTGGTCTGGTAAGTCATCTTTGCTGGATGAGGGCTGGGTAAAGGCAAAGAGTTAAAGGGTAAGAAATTTAAAACCTTTCCCCTTTCCCCTTTCTCCTTTTCCCCCCCAATTTCACTTGGCGAACTAAGTTCTGACAAAAATAGCTTTGCTAGGATTGGTCTATCCCATATCCCTTCCCGCCACGCCAGCGATCGCACATCTGCATCAAAGGGGACGAACATTTCTGGCACTGGCCATTTATATGATGTGTCTGCGGGTGAAGGCATATCTAGCAGCCGAAATTTCCATTGGGGAAATTCTTTGGCTATACTGCCAATAAATCCATGAATACTCGCTTGGGTAGGATCGGGATCTTCACCCCAAAAGACTCCTTGACTTTGTAGCGTTATTACAGTCCATTGCAGCCCCTCGTTTTCATAAATAACCGCCGCCGCCTTGAGCAAACGGTAAATCTGTAAAAGCTCGCTTCCTTGATTAATTAGAAGATTCTCAGGAAAGTTATGTCTGGCCGAATTACTGCCTCCGACCCAGATAATGTGAGCAATCCGCCCCAGCACCTTGAGTTGCTCAACAATATCGTTGATATCTGCATCAGTGGCGATGGTTATGAATTCGCACTGGGGAAAATACCTTTGTAAAACCTGCTTTTGCTCAGGGGAGCCACCAATAATTACCGTCTTCCCGTCGGGCATCTTCGAGTCAGATTTCCCAGAGTTGGAAATGTCTACTGGTTGCCAAACCAGCTTCAACGTAAACAGTTTTGCCTCTGAAGCAGACTCTTTATCACCTTGTTCTGGCTTCACGACAGTATTGGCATCTGGCAAAGCCGATTCTTGTAGTGACGTTGTGCTTGGAAGCCAAAACCGATTCTTCGCAAAAGGATAGGTGGGCACGGATAACCGCCAATGTTTAGAGGATGCCGTCGGCAATTCATTTCCATCCAGCAAACACCAATCTATGGAAACTCCGGCGACCCAAAGAGTTGCCAACTGTTCCCAATCTCGCCCGGCGATCGCTCCTTGAATCAGCTGTTCTCCCAGAGTCCCCCGAATTAAAGTTTTAACCTCACGACTAGAATGCTTGATGTTGCCTTGAAAACCCGATTCGCCTATATCTGGGAATTGACGCAACTTATTAACCAGATCGACGCGACTTGCGGCTACCACAGCCAGCCGTTCCTCGAATGCCTGCCTGTGGCTTTGCACAAACCTAGTCAGTTCTGCCAAGGAGCATTCCTCGTCAGAGAGCGAACTGAGCCACTGCTCAAATTGCTTGACATAATCCCTTAATTGTGCATCATTTTGAGCCGACAGCACGAAAAGAAAAGGTTTAGCAGTTCGGTCATCCACCTTTTCAACGCTGCACCCTACGTCATATTCTTCCACCACAACGTGAGCATTTGCACCTCCAGAGCCGAAACTACTTACACCAGCTCGTCTAGGAATAGATTCGTCGGGGCGATTCCACTTCTGATGTCGATCCACAATATAAAGCGAGCTGCCTGATAGATCGATATGACGGTTCAATTGTCCGAAATGCTTAGTTGCTGGCAGTTCTTGATGTTGCAGGCATAGCACGACTTTCAGCAGACCTGCTATGCCCGCAGCCGCCTCCAAATGCCCCAGGTTGGTTTTGAGGGAACCCAGACCGCAGGATATGGGGACTTGGGGAGTCTCACTCCATTCTGAAAAAGCTTGTTGAATTCCCTGGATTTCAATGGGATCTCCTAAGGCTGTGCCCGTTCCGTGGGCTTCGATAAAACTGATGGTGTTAGGAGCTACACCAGAGGCTTTCCAGGCATTGGTTAAGAGTGCTGCCTGTTGTTGGGGATTCGGTACGGTGAGGCCGGCGGATTGTCCACCATGATTTGCGGCTGACCCCTTAATCGTCGCATAAATTAGATCGCCATCTGCTTTTGCCTGAGGCAATTGTTTGAGCAGAAACATCACAGCGCCTTCGCTGCGAACATATCCGTCTGCGCGATCGTCAAATGTCTTGCACTTGCCATCATGGGCCAACATCCCAGCCTTGTAATATGCAATACTGTTAGCCGGATGGCTCATGATATGTATGCCGCCCACAAGTGCTTGTAAGCACTCACCTGCTCGAATAGATTGAACAGCCTGATGCACTGCCATCAGCGAACTGGAACACGCTGTATCAATGACGATGCTTGGGCCTCGCAAGTCAAAAAAGTAAGAAATGCGATTTGCTAGCGCCGCCAACGACGTGCCTGTTGCAACGTGCGCTTCTATGGAAATACCCACCCGATCCATTACCCGACAGTAATCAGAGCCACTAGCACCTACAAAAACTCCCGTAGTGCTGCCAGCAACTTTGTTGGCAGTGATGCCAGCGTTTTCTAGTGTTTGCCAAGCTAATTCCATGAGGATTCGCTGTTGCGGATCCATGCTTTGAGCTTCGATCGCTGAGATGCGGAAAAAGCCAGCGTCAAACAAATCGATCTGGGATAAAAAACCACCCCAATCGATACCTTGGTGCTTGCCTTCTGGGTCGATGTCCCTGGGCCATTGCCAACGTCCTTCTGGAAGTTTCTCCATCACTGAACCAGCGTTTTTGAGGAGATTCCACAGCGATTCTGGATTGTTAATGCCACCGGGGAGCCGACAGGCTAACCCAACAATGGCAACTGCGTCATCCGAGTCGGTTGCTTCGGTTGGCCAGGAGCCAGCAGATTTGGGAGTAGTTGTCAATAAGGTATCTGTAGGGGCGACGAATGGGGAGACGACATTTTGATTCTGGGTTACCGAGAGTGTTTGCTTCTTCAGAAACATCAACACCTTTTCTGGTGTGGTGTAGCTGAAGAAAAAGCCAGGGTCTAAAATCAGCCCGAAGCGATCGCTAATTTGTTCGCTGAGAATCAGCAAATCCACTGAATTTAAACCCATCTCCATAAAGGGACGGTCAAACTTGTATCCACTCCGTTTTTCATCACCTAGACAGGACTGAACCGTCGCTTCCAAAAATGCAGTAGCCAATTCGGTGTCCCATACTTGTGATTCAGCATCCCGCTTTGTTGCGTTCTTAATTCGTCCATCGTCGCGTCTACGCTGATGAATTGCATAGCGCACGAGTACCCCATACCCCTGATTGTTTCGATCCAATGGTCTATAATTTTCCACAATACGCTCAATGTTAGCGCCGTGCAGTTCGTGAAACCTCAAAATTGGATCTATTAACTTACCACGGACATTGCGCTGCCGGATGTACTCTTCAAAGGAAAACTCGTGGCGATGAAACTCCTTGCACAACGTGACCGCCACCACAGACTCGATACCATCGATTAGGCTGCACCACTGAAGCATAAACTCCAGTAACTGATCCCCAAGTCTCCTTTCCTGAACTCCGGGAAGAATGTTTACCGCCAGCAATTGGACAATAGAACCATCAGAGGAATGTAACTCAGATACTCGATCTGCGGTTATGCTTTGAATTAGATCGGCACTTTCAATGCGCTGTGAGTAGATAGCCCCGACGACTTTGTAGTTATTATCGGATTCGGGCAACTCCAGCACTAACTGTCCTTCAGGATAATTATTCAGGCGATCGACCAAGTTGGTAGATGTAGCTTGCAACTCAATCGACCAACATTCCTTTTCCAGTTGCAATAGTGTAGGCAAATCTGATGTGCGAGTGTGGCGAATGCGATAGTCAGCTTTCTGAAAATGCACTACCGATGTATCAGTTGGTGTCAGTTGGCTAGCCGGGAACAACCCAACATTAGCTGCCAGCATCAGCAAAGATTCAGCACTGACACCACTAGTTTTGGGAACTGCCTCCTTTGGCAAGTTCTTGAAATCGTGGCTTAAATAATTGATGTCCTTAGTCAATTGCAGCAAGACAGGGTGAGATTGGCAAATCATCAGTCCGTGACGACCCACGACGTTGCTCCACTCACTCAACATCTGTTTATTACATTCAGTTACGTCCCTGATGTCGGTCAAGTTAGATTCTTCATCTTTGAGATGGCAAACAGATTGAACAAACAAGATATCTTGCTTGTTCGCAGTTATTCGACCTTCCAGTTCACGCAATATCTGTCCTGGGCAATTCAAAGGCATTGAAATGACATGAGCAGATGGAATATCTGCAAGGTTACGAGTCGCAGTCCGAATTAAATCCGGGCATTGCTCAATACCAATTAGTGTCACATCGCGCTCATCCAAGACATTACCGCCAAGACTATGTTCTTGAATCCACAAGTAGATTTGTTGTAGCAGTAGACCATTACCGCAGCCGAGTTCAACAATTACTCTGGGTTGCTCCTTGACGTTCGGAACATTAAAAATTGACAGAATGTGATTTTTAAAAATCGGCCACAGCTCAAAGTGGCTTTTTTCTTCAATTTTTCTACCTGGGCTACGAGTCATACTGTCCAATCAGTACTAGCTTTTCATACTATGATTATCGAGTACACTAACATGAAAATTTATAACTACCTCACGAAAAATTCACATATCTGTATATAGTTAAATTTCATATACTTTGTACCCAATGGCACCAAGAAAAGCAAACTATATGAGAAACGTAGACGCGGAGCGGCTTGCCGCAGGCTACCGCAAAGGGCGCATTCGCGCAGCGTCTCGTCAGAGAAGGCCACAAAGAAAGAAAATTTGGGGTAGTCTCACAAAGAAATAGTATTAGGACTTACGCAAAAACTCTCTGAAACTCTTATTCCTCCGTGTCCTCTGTCTTGAAAAGTTCAGATGCCTGCGGCAACCCCTTCGGTGTACGCTGGAAGCCGGTGCTCCGACTTTTCGCTGCGTCCTCTGTGGTTAGATTTTCCGTTGCCTGTGCGTAATTACTGAGAATCAAAAGCGCCCTCCTTGATGGAGAGCGCTTTTTGTTTTATTTAATTTTCAGTTCAGTTGACTAGGGCAAGGATTAACCGTTGATAGCAGGAGCGCTGATTGCAACAGGAGCCGCTTCGGCAGATGCCAAGTCTAAGGGGAAGTTGTG
>NZ_JACKZU010000169.1:0-16810 GCF_014222165.1 Nostoc sp. 2RC | reverse complement strand
TCCCCATGTCTCCGCGTCCCCATATCCCCGCGTCACTCCTTTGGTGCTTGTGAGGGCTTAACTACAACCCGACCATTTTCAACCACAGTACAATTTTCACCAGTATTCTTGGTGTCCTGAACTGGTATATCCTGGCACTGCTTTTGGTGAGAGACGTTCTCCTCCTGTTGTTGATTGAGGATGACAACACAAGAGGAACAAGAAGCGAAAGACATATAAAAGTATCTCGATTTCTATAATTTATTATCGCTCTATTAAATGCTGTTTGGTTGAAAAATTTACTACTTATAGCGATTTTAACTGGGTAAAATACAGATGATTGTAGAAAGGTACAGCTAGCTGGGCTTCTTTACAATAATTGTTTGGCAGGGTTAGACAATGGGTTTTTCTGATGAAAAAATTTTGGCGATACCTGGGTTTGAGTTTTGTATCTACGTTTTTGACTGCTACTCCTGGATTGGCAGCCGATCGCATTAGCTTTTATTATCCTCCCTTTGGCGAATTCTCTTTGTCTGTGGACTCGCTAGAAGTTTTTGCCAAAGAAGGTAAAATTGACGAAGACTTTTCCTTCTATGCCAGCCGGGCCACTCCCGAACAACTCGCACAATTGCGGAATCTACTCCAGCAACGCTTCAATGTTAGTCCCACTGTGGTATCTCAGGTTACCTATTCCCCAATCGGTGAAGAGGTGATACAACGTCTAGGAGAATTGCTCCTCACTGAGTCTCGGCAAAATGGTTTCTATGCTATACGTGCGGCTTTGATTGTAGCTGCTGCCGATCGCAATGGCTTAACAGTTGTAAATTTGCTGCGGAGATTCCCTAGCAAAACTATTAGGCTGAATTATTCAGAGGGGTTAAGGATTGTCGATAACCTGTCACAACTGATAGAAAAAAAAGATGAGGTTGTAGCTTTTCTCCAACAACAAGCAACGGTAGCCGCAGCCAATTCCAAAATTGATTTTTCACAACAACCAGATTTGCGATCGCCAGGAAAATTCTCTTGGCAGAAAAAAAGCTTTGAGCTAAATGATTTTTCTCGCAATCGTCGTCTCCCAGTGGATATCTATTTACCTCAAGGCAATTCCCAAGCCGAAGTCAAACCGCCATATCCGTTAATTGTAATTTCTCATGGTCTGGCTTCCGATCGCACTACCTTTGCTTACTTAGCTCAACATTTAACATCCTATGGTTTTGCGGTGGCGGTATTGGAACATCCTGGTAGTAATGCCGAACGCATTCAGCTATATTTTGCTGGTTTGGCAGGGCCGCCAGAACCAGCAGAATTTATCAATCGACCATTGGATATCAAGTTTTTACTCAATGAACTTGAGCGTTTAGAAAAATCCGATCCCACTCTCCAAGGAAAACTGAATTTTCAGCAAATTGGGGCTATCGGTCAGTCTTTTGGTGGTTATACTGTTTTGACTTTGGCAGGAGCAGCAATTAACTTTAACCAACTTTACCAAGACTGTAACCGCAATAATTCCTTCTTTAATGTATCGCTGTTGTTGCAGTGTCAAGCTGCTGAGTTATCCCCAAGGGATTACCAACTCAAAGACGATCGCATCAAGGTTGTCATGGCCATTAATCCCATTGACAGTACAGTTTTGGGTCAAGGCGGCATCAGTAAAATTAAAATTCCAGTAATGTTGGTAGCTGGTAGTCAAGATATTTTTGCTCCACCTGTATCTGAGCAGATTCTTCCTTTTACCTGGTTGACTGACTCCAATAAGTACTTGGCTTTGATTGAAAACGGTACTCACTTTTCCGCGATCGCTGAACCAACTCCTGAAAATAGCGTATTACCCGTACCGCCTGCCTTACTAGGCCCTAACCCTACTCCTGTTTATTCCTATCTCAACGCCTTAAGCGTAGCTTTCTTATCAACCCATCTCCTCAATCGCCCAGAATACCGGTCTTATTTGCAGCCATCTTACGCCACATTTATTAGTAAAGAGCCTTTGAATCTCAGTCTTTTGCAATCATTAACACCAGAGCAATTTAATCAAATCTGGAGTGGAGCAATTCCCCAATCATTCCGACCATCAAATCCTCAACTGACGACTCCTCAGGGACAAGAAAGAAATATACCAGGGAACAGGCAATAGGCAACAGGCAACAGGGAACTTCCAATGCTAAAAATAACCAATTACTGTCTAGGGAGGGGCAGGGGGTAGGGAAGAAAAAGAAAATATTATGTGAATAAATTGAGTAATTTATTCTCTGGAAGTTCCCAGGTATAAACAAAGATTATTGCTAAGGTGATTAACTTATTGATAAAAATTAAGTGTTTTTTAATTGCGTCTCCCATGCCACAAACAAAGGCCGACAACATGTCCAACCCACAAGTAGTGGTCATTAATTTCTTGCAACTGCCTTAGGACTGAGGGCTTTGAACCCAGTATTCGGACAGGTTTTTTCACTATTCCCTATTCCCTATTCCCTGCCCGGAGGGGTTGGTAATCATAAACAATATAAGTCTCAAGGATTAATTAGCTAATCTCAAAATTAAATATAAATAATTATGATATTTGCTAAAATTTAGGAAATTAATATAGTTTTTTAATTTACATTTTATATAAACATTTAGCCATCTTATCTGATGCAAAAAATCCCGAAAGCAAGCCTTTATTTGGAGGCAATCAGTAAATGTACTGACAGTAATAGGGCAATTATTAATAAAATATAATTATTACAATCATAAGAAAAATGAGATAACAATCTTAAACAATGCCTGAGAAATAAGGTAATACAATTCTGTAATCAATAGGCATCTAGCGCTGGAAATTCTTACACATCAAATCCAATTGCTAGATATGTCTTTTTTACATCTAAGCTGTGGCTTCGATATCACAATTTCCCAAAACAGAAATAAATTGTCATGGCTTTGAGATATTTGTACTTACGTATTCATAAAAACTTATTTAATTAAATCTTTGATATATATATACTTGTGTTAACAAGTATTAAAAAATTCTTATTAAAACTTGTTGCAATCGCTTGATTTAATTGCTAACGTGTGTATGAAAACGATGCTGATGAATGCTCAAATCGAGGAGAAGTAAAATCTATGAGCTATATTGATTCAGCCAAGTAGGTTAGTAATTAACGAGTCAAAAACGAAAAATTTCTACTTCGTATAGGAAATTACGAAGGATTGCAGATTAACCAAGAAATACCTTGTTGCTAAAGCGATTGGGGACTGGGGACTGGTGAGATGGTAATGAGTACTCACCAATTATCAATGCCCCATACCCAATCCTTGATTAGATTTTGGAGGATAAAATCAATGGAGATTCAAGGTAAAGTAGCCCTAATTACGGGGGCTTCGCGTGGTATTGGCAGGGCGATCGCTCTGGAACTAGCGAAACAAGGCATCAAGCGGCTGATATTGGTAGCACGCGATCGCCATAAGTTAGTTGAGGTGGCGAACAAAATTCAGGCGATGGGTGTGGAAGTTGCGATCGTTGCTTTGGATTTGACTCAGGTAGTTGAGGTGAATGTCACTATTGCTCAAGTTTGGCGCAACTATGGCCCGATTCATCTGCTGGTTAATTGTGCAGGAGTCGCATACCAAAGCTCGTTTTTGCAATCTAAACTCCCCCAAGTTCAAGAAGAACTTTCTGTAAACTTACTGGGAATGTACAACCTCACCAGTTTGATGGCTCGACGCATGGCCAGCCAAAGGCAAGGAACAATCGTCAATGTATCGAGTCTAATGGGGAAAGTTGCAGCACCGACAATGGCCACTTACTCGGCCACCAAATTTGCCATCTTGGGATTTACCCAAGCCTTACGTCGGGAACTTGCCCAATACAATATCCGAGTGATTGCATTACTACCTTCTCTCACAGACACAGACATGGTACGCGACTTAAAATTATTTCGCTGGGTGATTCCCATGACTCCCCAGCAAGTGGCTCAAGCACTTGTCACTGGAATGCAAAATAATTCAGCAGAAATTTTAGTCGGATGGCAAAGTCATCTAGCAGTGTGGTGTCAACGCCTCGCCCCTTGGTTATTAGAACTGATTTTACAAATAGCAGCTCCACCAGCACCAAGAAGGCAAAAGCTTAGTCAAAAACCGAGTTTTTTCGCAAAAATCCAGCGTTTTGCTGATGTATTTTTGTTGAGGAAAAATCAATGTCAAGCCAAATCGCTGTAACTATCGCAGGGAATAGGCAATAGGGAATAGGCTTAAAAGCCATTAAAAAGTAAAAAGTTAAAGGTCAATCCCCAAAAATAAATTTAGGGGATTTGGAAAAAACGCCATCACAAGTCAAAACAACTAGGTAAAAAGTAAAAATCAACATGAAAGTAATATTTTTTACTTTTAGACTTTAACTTTTTACTTGTGCTTGAGGATTTGAAATCGTTTTTATTTGTTCTTTGTTTTGCCTTTTGACTTTTTACTTTTGTCTTGCACTAAGGGCCAACCTTAGTAACTTGCATACATCCACGACCGTTGTTATAAACTTGCAAAATTGCATATTGATCTGAGCGAACTAACAAACCTACATATTGCGCCGCACTGACACCACTATCGCAAATGGTTGTTGGCTCACCAGACCTCAACGCTCGATCCGACCAGGTACATTGACCAGGTGACAAACCTTGGGGAACGGCTCCTGCTCCTGGTTGGAAATTGATTCGCACACTGTTACTACCATCATTTTGTATAGCCAGCGTACCACCACCACGACAGGTCAGAGGATAGCTTTGTTGTGCAACAGCAGTATCTACAGCGAACATTGGCGTCAAAATAGCAACTAGAGCGGCCAGCTTAGAAAACTTGGAAAATACTGTCATTGTTGTGACTCCCAGAAATTAAAAAATTAGTAGTAGTGTGTTTCCAATAGCTATTAGGTTTGAGGAAAAACTTTTATGCAATCAAAAGCCAGAAATAAGTTTATAAATTGCCGTGCGATCGCATAATTAGACATACCTTGTTTCGGAGCAACCAGAAATGCTGACACTACCGACTAATCTCTCTTCTTTGCCCGAAATCATTGATGGCTTACCGAACATTTCTGGTTGGGAAACAGAGGTTCTCTCTGTAGTTAACCATGATATACCTGTATTTTTACCAACAACGAATATTAAGTTAGATGACGTAAATGCTGCATTTGCGATCGCTCTACACATGCACCAGCCTACGATCCCTGCTGGATATGGTGGTACGTTCATCAGCAATTTGCAATACATGTTTGAACATCCCAACGAAGGCGATAACCATAATGCAGGGCCTTTTGCTTATTGTTACAGCCGTATGGGAGATTTCATTCCCGAACTTGTCAATCAAGGTTGTAATCCCCGTGTGATGTTGGATTACTCAGGTAATCTTTTGTGGGGACTGCGGCAAATGGGACGCAGTGATATTCTGGATAATTTGAAACGTATTACTTGCGATTCTACCTATCAACCTTATGTAGAATGGCTGGGTACAATGTGGAGCCATGCTGTTGTTCCTTCCACTCCCATAGCAGACATCAAATTGCATATAATTGCATGGCAACATCACTTTGCTGCAATTTTTGGTTGGGAAGCATTAGCACGAGTCAAAGGATTTTCACCTCCAGAAATGCATTTACCCAATCATCCTGATGTCCTGTTTGAATTTGTGAAAGCCCTCAAAGAATGTGGATATCGTTGGTTACTCGTTCAAGAACATTCTGTAGAAACAATTAATGGTGAATCTTTGAGGCACAAACATTTACCACATCGCTTAATTGCTCGTAATTCTCAAGGCGAAACCATTAGCATTACAGCATTAATTAAAACCCAAGGTTCAGATACTAAATTAGTTGCCCAAATGCAGCCTTATTATGAAGCAAAAACCTTATCTAAACAACAATTAGGCAGCGTATTTGTGCCACCAATAGTTAATCAAATTGGAGATGGTGAAAATGGCGGCGTGATGATGAATGAATTTCCCAGTGCCTTCAAACAAGCTTGGTGGGATATGGTAAATCATGGTGGAGGCAAATCAGGTGTTGTGGGGATGTGTGGCACAGAATATTTAGAATTAATAGAAGCTGCTGGATGCCAACCTGAAGACTATCCAGCTTGCCAGCCAGTTGGACAACATCAAATTTGGCAGCGAGTTTCACCAGAAAATTTTCAACCTGAAGCTGTGGAGAATGCCATTCAAGAATTAAAAGCAAATAATTCTAATTTTCACATGGATGGAGCCTCATGGACAAATCATATTAGCTGGGTTAAAGGATATGAAAATGTCTTATCTCCCATGTATGAATTAAGTAGCTTATTTCATCAAAAATTTGATAAATTACAGCTAACCGAGGCTTTAGAACCTATTACTAGAAAATCTGAATACCGTAACGCTCTCCTACACAACCTTTTGCTAGAAACTAGTTGTTTTCGTTATTGGGGACAAGGCGCTTGGACTGATTATGCAGGGCAAATTTATCAACGAGGCAAAAGTTTGTCGTAAGAAAATGTTTGAAATTCACGTCTGATGTGAATTATCCAAATTAACGAAATCTCAAGGATTGTGCGTCCTGTAGAGACGTTGCAGTGCCAACGTCTCTACAACGATAAATCAAAGGTTTTAGCGTCTAATCCACATAATGCGTAATTCAGAATTCAGAAGTAAAACAGGGTTTATACCTGGGTTGGGGGTGAATCTTTGTATACTTGACTGTAAGATTTTATGCAAACATTTGAGAAATGAGTATACAAAGACAAAATAAGCGCATTCAAATAAATTTAGATTTATCGCCAGAACTTTATGAGACAATAATTAATCTAGCATCAGAAATTGATGGAGATAATGCTGAGGTGCTGTTAAAAGCGCTCTCACTTCTAGAAGTTACAGTAGAAGCCAAACAAAAAGGTAAACATCTCTGGATTGTAGATGAAAACCAAAACCTAGAAACTGAAATTACAGATATAAAAGATTTATCAAAAATCATTACTTCCAAAGGTAACAAGCCATTGGTTTTATCAATAGGCAATTCACAATCACAAGAAGATATAGAACTTGAGCGCCACCTCAAAGAACTCAAGTTTAAACAAGAACTAAGAAAAGATTGGATTATATTTATTGTTAGAGATGTCGTATTTTTTTCTGCTGCTGTACTTTTTATTTTTGCTGTCAGTGGTTCTTCACTATTTATGCAAATTTATAGATAACTTTTGTACTCATATAAATAGAAAGACTAAATTAAACCTAACTCGAACTTGCCGGGTTTCCACTGCGCTCAACCCTCTTGGAATCAGCTTACCAAGCATTGAGCGTACCCTTCTCTTTGAGATGCTACGCGAACGGGAAGCAAGCTACGCGTAGCGTCTCCCCTTGGGAGAAGTCGAAATGCGTCTTCTAAATAATTGTGTCCAACTACTTATAATCTGAGTCAGTAAACTTGCGTAATTAATTTTACAGACGACGAAGCTAACTTGTTACAAGTAAACTCATTGTCATATCCAACTATTTAGATTATCTCATCAAAATAGTTGAAATTATCCTCTGCAAGTTTTATGGATTGAAGTTTATGACTATCGGAGTTTTCATATTTGCTGTGGCTTTAGTTGCCATTGTTGCTCTTATTCTCATTAATAGCTACAACGATTTAGTCAAGTATCGCAACCGCTACAAAAATGCTTACTCTCAAATCGATGTTCAATTACAGCGTCGCTATGATTTAATTCCTAATTTGGTGGAAACTGCCAAGGGATATATGAAACATGAGCGAGAAACTTTAGAAGCTGTAATTGCAGCTCGAAACTCTGCGATAAATGCTAATAGTCGTGCTGGACAAAATCCCGGCGATCCCCAAGCGATGCAGCAGTTGGGTAATGCAGAAGCAGCGCTGGCGGGTGCGTTAAGTCGCTTCATGGTACTTTCAGAATCTTATCCGGAATTGAAAGCCGATCGCTCTATGAGTCAGGTGATGGAAGAACTTTCTTCTACTGAAAACCGCATTGCTTTTGCTCGTCAAGCTTTTAATGATGCTGTGACACTTTACAACACCAAAAGTGAATCTTTCCCCAGCAACCTTGTGGCAAATACGTTTAATTTTACCCTTGCAGAGTTGCTAAAAGAAGCAAATCCAGAAGTGAGAAATGCTCCCCGCGTGTCTTTTTAGGTGTCTATGAATTTCTTTGAACATCAGGATCGGGCACGCCAAAATACACAAAAATTAATCGGGTTGTTTTCTCTATCCATCGCAGTGATGATTGTGGCAATTTATATTGCTACTTTATTTCTGTTTCGCATGGCTCCTCATATTTGGTGGCATTCAGGATTATTTCTGTGTGTGGCTGGGATTACAATCATTGCCATCGCTTTAGGAAGTCTCTATAAAATTGCTTATCTGCGTGAAGGCGGAAGCGTAATTGCCCAAGAGTTGGGGGGAAGGCTTTTACTACCAGAAACCGCCGACGAACAAGGAAAACAACTATTAAATATTGTCGAGGAAATGGCGATCGCTTCTGGTATTCCTGTGCCAGAAGTTTATCTCCTCGACAGAGAAACCAGCATTAATGCTTTTGCTGCGGGGTTTACCCCCACTGATGCCGTTATTGGAGTTACCCGTGGCAGTTTGCAACACTTGAACCGCGATGAACTGCAAGGAGTCATCGGCCATGAATTCAGTCACATTCTTAATGGAGATATGCGCCTGAATTTACGTTTGGTGGGACTGCTACACGGAATTTTGTTTATCTATTTAACTGGGGAATTATTGTTGCGGCTTCGTGCTGGTTCCCGCGAAGATAAGGGTTTGCCTTTGTGGGCCTTTGGTTTAGCACTCATGGCCATTGGTGGTATCGGCTTACTTTGCGGACGCTTGATTAAAGCCGCCGTTTCTCGCCAACGGGAATTTCTCGCCGATGCTTCCGCCGTACAGTTCACTCGCAACGCCAATGGACTGACTGGAGTGTTGGAAAAACTCCAAAAAATGGATTCCCGTTTGATTGCGCCTGGTAGAGAAGCCGCCAGTCACATGTTTTTTGGCAATGCCCTCAACCCTTATCTTTGGGACAGTATGTTGTGTACCCACCCACCTCTGGCAGAACGCATCCGCCGCCTTGGAGGTGTAAACGTCAGCAATTTACCAGCAATGCCATCTCGCCATCGCACGGCTTGTCAGGAATCTTTAGCAATGGGGTTTGCTGGTGGTAACGCCATGTCGCAACAAGTAGTCAATCAAGTGGGAACCGTTGCACCAGAGCATTTTGCCCACGCTCAAGCACTGTTGTCGCAGTTGCCAGAATCTTTGCGTTTGAGGGTGCGGGAGCAGGAAAGTGCAATGGGCATCGTTTTTGCCCTAGCTTTGAATACGGAAAATCTCGAAGTCCAAAAACGCCAAATTGACTGGTTACGCCAAGTGCAGCCCACAGAGTTGGTAGAAAAAACTCTGGAATTGAGTAGCGAAATTAGCCAGTTAGATCCCAGCATTCGCTTACCACTTGTAGATTTGACAGTACCCGCATTGCGCCAAAATTCCGCCAAGGAATGCCAAAGGCTTTGCAAATGCGTCCACGGTTTAGTGAAAGCTAGCGGCAATTTATCGTTGTGGGATTTTGTGTTGCAGTTAATACTATGGCATCGTCTCCAACCTTGTATAAATCCTACGTCGGCCATAACAGTAGAATTTACCACCATTGAACAAATTTGGCCAGATAGCATCTTAATATTATCGGCACTCGCACGCGTCGGATATAGCAAACCCGATGCCATAGCTTATGCGTTTCGTTCTGGAGTTTTTCGACTTCCCAAAGCCGCAGAACAAGAAAAACCAGATACACCTGTTTGTTGCAATTTTTCGGATCTCAAGAAAAGTATTGAACGTCTCCAACTTGCTAGTCCTAAACTCAAGCAAGCTATTATTGATGCCTGTGCCCACACGGTACTCGTAGATAATAAAGTTACTCCAAAAGAAGCAGATTTATTAAGAGCGATCGCCATGACCTTAGACTGTCCCATCCCGCCTTTTTTAAATCCTCAACGTGGCGTTTTCAAATAAAAATAATCTTCCCCAAAGGTGAGTTAAAGCACAATTAATTGATTTAATTATTACCAGGAAAGAGTATCAGATTGTACAACAAAATTTTGATTCCTAGACATGGTAGCCCAAGTATAGTTCAGGAGATAAACTGCTCCAAAAACCCCTATATTCAACGAAAACTAACGATTCGGCTATTTTTGCCAAGTCGTGACTTTTCAAAACACAGACTTTCGGTGTTGCCTGTTCGCTGCTACCAGTATTAATTTACTTAAAAAATTTGGACAAAATACCCGCTTGTTTAGCATTTTAGAAATTTGGTTGCTATAGTAGATCACAGCGCTTTTCAAGTAATTGAACTACACCACTCCCCATAACCCCTCTCAATCGTGGTCAAATACCTGAAAAATGCTGTAAATAACTATTCTTGCAAGGATTTGAAAGCTGTGCGGGATGATTTACAGGGCTTGGAAATTAGTCATAACGAACTGCAAAAGCTGACTAATTTACCTGTCAATGAAGAATTGTTAATTATTACAAATGTCTTGCTAAAATTTGGAAAAACATATATAGATAAAATTAAAGGTTCCGAAGGAGCAACTGTAATATTTATTGGGTTTTCCACATTTGTTTTTACTTATATTTTATTTGATTTAATTTTGAAAATATTTGTTTCTTGGATAACAATTCCATCCTGGATTTTCTTAATTATTTTAGGTCTTTGGGTCGGTGGTTTAACGCAAAGTGTTTTATATATGCTTTGGAAAAATAGAAGTAAATTAATTAAAAAAAGTATGAATAATTCTCTACAAATACTATTAAATGATGTGAAAAGATATAATTCTATTATTAAGGCAATAGATATTAACGATCAAATAGAAGAAGCTGGTAACCCAGAAGTGGTTATCCAGGAAAGAGAAAGTGTAATCGAAGCGCTTAAACTCACAAAGGCTGACTTAGTTCGGGCTTTGAAGACAGAAAGGATTTTGAGGGAAAATAAAAACTTTATTTTGAGTAATACAGAATTATTTGCCAATAATTTAGCAACTTTAGCAGCTATGCAAGTACACGAACAAGCTACTGAGCATGGCAGGTTACTCAACGAAGCATTACAAATTGCATTAGATGTACAACATGAAATGAAAAAATTACAGAGTCAGCGTTAAAAACTGTACTTTGGTTAAAGAATGTTGACTGTTGACGGTTCACTGTTGACTGTGAACTTTCAACAGTTATACCAATTTGAAAAAAGAATGCAACAGATAAATTTACTCCAACCCAAACACACAAACCAATTCCCAATCCAAAATCTAAAATCTAAAATCTAAAATGGTATTAGATTTTACTTGGAAGCCGCCAAGAGATGGGAAGTCTGTAGATGTTGTTGCACGTTAAAGTCCCAATAGCTTTTTTGCTAATCCTTCCCACGGTTACAATCCCCGTCTAACATAAATATTATTCGTGAAGCGATCGCTTATCGGCATGGACTGGAAAGAAGTTAGAGGTAACTGGGTAGTCATTCCCCGAAATCCCATAGGTATCATCCATTTTTTGGGAGGTGCTTTCGTCGCCACTGCACCGCACCTCACTTATCGCTGGGTACTGGAACAACTGGCAAGTAAAGGTTACGTTGTTATTGCTACGCCTTTCGTTAATACCTTGGATCATACTGCGATCGCCCAATCCGTGCTGCTCAATTTTGACCGCACCCTGGAACGCCTACATGACTCTGGAGCATTACGCAAGCTTTACTTTCCTATTTACGGCGTTGGGCACAGTATGGGCTGTAAACTGCATTTATTAATAGGTAGCCTCTTTGAAGTTGAACGCGCAGGCAATATTTTAATATCCTTCAATAACTACGCTGCTAAAGAAGCCATTCCCCTAGTAGAACAATTCAATTCTACTTTTGCCATCGAGTTTACTCCCTCACCATTGGAAACCAATAGACTTGTCCTAGAACGATATAATATCCGACGTAATTTATTAATCAAATTTAGCAACGATACCATTGACCAATCAGCAGCTTTAACCAAAATCTTGCAACAACGCTTTGGTGAAATGGTGACAATACAAACTTTACCAGGAAATCATACAACTCCTCTAGGTCAAGATATCAAATGGCAAACTGGAACATCTTTCACTCCCTTTGATGCCTTGGGGCAATGGTTCAAGCAAGAAGCATACCGTGATTTGAATCAACTTAAAACCAGCATTCTTCTGTGGCTGAATCCGCTTGCACCTCCATAATCTTTTATGACTTTAAAAATTCATAAATTCGACGGAAAAATAAAAATATGTTAGTAGTATTAATACAGCAATATTACTAATATATTACTGAATTTGAATTGCCAGATTATCTATCTATTTCTTTGCTTTTTGACGACGATCGCCGCTCAATACGGTTCGGTTAAAGGGGAAAGGGGAAAGGGACTCATGTTTCAAATACATCCAAATCCCCTTACCCCTTAACATTTTCCCAGACCACAAGGGAAGTTCATACTGCTTATCCGAACTGTATTGGAGCGCCGCTCATATTAGAAACCAAAAATACCGTTTTGGCTATTTTTCGAGTTGGTGAAAAAAATTACTTATCCTTTGAGGATTACGGGAGTAGTAATATCATATTTTATTTTATTTTTCTATATTTACAACAAATTCTTAATTAGTTGTTCGTGCAACATTCTATGTATCAAATACTAATAATTGACGACGACCATTCAATCAAAATACTCCTGAAAAGAATGTTGGAAAAACAGGGGTATGAAGTCATTACTGCCAGTAGCGGCGAGGAGGGAATAGAAAAAGCAGAGGCTTGCCATCCAGCACTAATTATTTGTGATTGGATCATGCCGGGGTTGAATGGTTTAGAGGTTTGCCACCGGATTAAAACAGACCCGAAATTTTCCACCACATTTTTTATTTTATTAACATCTTTAGATTCCGTTGCCGATTGTGTTAAAGGTCTAGATGCTGGTGCTGATGATTTTATCTCCAAACCCATTGAACATAATGAATTACAAGCAAGGGTGAGAGCAGGATTGCGCTTGCATCAATTAAGTAGAGACTTGCAGACTCAAAAGTTGCTTTTAGAATCAGAAATGTCAGAAGCCGCAGAATATGTGCGATCGCTCCTGCCTTTTCCCATGACTGAACCCTTCAATATAAATTTTCGATTTATTCCCTCACGACAACTAGGCGGTGATTGTTTCGATTATTACTGGCTTGATGCTGATTATTTAGCAATTTATTTATTAGATACTGCTGGACACGGACTTAAAGCCACTCTTCCCTCGGTTTCCGTGATGAATTTGCTTCGTTCTCGTGCCCTCAAAAGTCTCAATTATTATCAACCTAGTGATGTTTTAAAGGCCTTGAATGATACCTTTCAGATGAATTATCAAAATGACAAATACTTTACAATTTGGTACGGAGTTTACAACCGAGTCAATCGCCAGCTAATTTATGCTAGTGCAGGTCATCCGCCAGCAGTTTTAATTACCGGTACATCTCCTAGAAAATCCGAAATCAAACTCTTGAAAACCCCAGGTATGCCAGTGGGAATGTTTCCAGAAGCAAAATATGTTGATAATTTTTGCAATATTGAAAAATTCAGTACTCTTTATATTTTTAGTGACGGTGCTTATGAAATCACTAAATCCGACGGCACACTTTGGAGTTTAGATGCTTTTATTCAGCTATTAGTTAGCTTACAAAATTCTGTTGATAGCCAACTCGAACGGGTACTGAGTTATTTAGTCGCTCTCAACTCCAAAGATGGTTTTGATGATGATTTGTCTATTTTACAAATTAAATTTGATTAACTAAGTTTTAGACAATAAAACTTCATTAAATGCTTCTTGGGTAGGAAATATTTCAAATATTTTATCCATATTAGTTAATTCAAATAATATCCTGACTTGCTCGTTAATTGAACAGATTGCCAGTTGAACATCTGCTGCCCTCAAGGTTTTGAAAGCTAAAACTAAAGCCCCCAAACCAGAACTATCCATAAAAGTTACATCTTGAAAATCAAGTAAAACAGTTTTGGCACCAACTTCGATAATTGTAGTAATATTTTGTCTAAATTCCTGTGAAGTTGTGGAGTTCAGACTCCCACTGAGTTTAATAATTTTGACTTCTTCTCTCATAATTATTTGACGCTGTTTTGTCTAAATTTTGTTTGGATTTTGCTATTATATACCGAGAGTAGGATTTTTTAAATATTAAATATCAACAATAAAATTGAATCTTGGTATCTTGTTCATTTGAGTAAATTACTAACTGAAACGTAAAGAAAATTTTTCGATTATTCATGGAATTAACAGCAGCGATCGCTCCTAGAAGCTCTTAGTAAAAAGATTATTCAATTATTCAGTAATCTAGTATTTTTATTTATAAATATGTTTAATTTATTTAAAATATTGATGAAAAATCATAATTAATATTGAGTTTATTTATGTCTAATAGTTTACATAATTGGATAAATTTAGATACGGATTTGAGAGACTAAAACCAACTATTTTAATTTTGGTGACACCAAGCTCCAACAAACAAATTAAATGACTTTGAGGCATAAAGGTATTAGTTTATTTTTGACTAAGAGGAATAGTAATTACAAATTCAGCCCCACTCCCTAGCTGGGAAATGCATTCCAAGCTGCCGCAGTGCTTTTGTGAAATAATTTGGTAGCTGATAGATAAACCCATACCCGTACCTTTCCCAATGGGCTTAGTACTAAAGAACGGATCAAAAAGTCGCTGTTTCACTTCCTTCGGAATTCCTAATCCATTGTCAGCGATACGAATAACAACTTGTTTTTTGCTAGTGAGTTCAGTTTGAATGCGAATCGTTGGAATTAGACATAGGGTAGACAGTTCGGTTTTGGAGTTTCTCACAGTGGAGCAGCTGCTGTCATCGGGCATTGGGCATAGGGCGTGGGGAAGGGGGCAGAGGGGAAACATTCTTCTCCCCTGCCCCATCTCCCTTGTCTCCCTCATCTCCCCATTCCTTACTCCCCATTCCCTACTCCCCATTGCCTCTTCCAAAGCATCGATGGCATTTGCCAAAATATTCATAAATACTTGATTAAGTTGCCCAGCATAGCATTCTACCAAAGGCAAATCACTGTATTCTTTGATAACTTGAATGGCAGGCCGTTCAGGTGTAGCTTTGATCCGATGTTCCAGAATCATCAAAGTACTATCGATTCCCTCATGGATATTTACTTCTTTCATATCAGCTTCATCCATGCGAGAAAAATTGCGTAACGATAAAACGATTTCTCTAATTCGCTGAGCGCCAATCTTCATTGAATTGAGAAGTTTGGGCAAGTCCTCTATCAAAAACTCTAAGTCAATTTCTGCTGCTATTTCTTCAATTTCAGATATGGAATGGGGATGGAGTTGCTGATATAGTCTAATGAATCTGACTAGGTCTTGAATGTAGTTGTCGGCGTGAGCGAGATTGCCATAAATGAAATTTACAGGGTTATTGATTTCGTGAGCAACACCCGCCACCAATTGTCCCAAACTTGACATTTTCTCACTTTGGACAAGCTGCATTTGAGTTTGCTGGAGTTCCTCCAGAGTTTTTTCTAAATCTTTTGTCCGCTGCTTTAACTGAGTTTCTGCTCGTACACGCTCAGTAATTTGAAATGTTGTTCCCACTAACCGATAAATTCGGCCTTCACTGTCTTTGAGGGGATTAATCGTAGTTAACGACCAACTTTCGTTACCTTGGAAAGTCAAGCATTCTTCGTAGGTAATAGGTGTAGCTGCTTCCACACAACTTATATATCTCTGACGAACTGCTGCACTTTCCACAACACCAAGTAAATCTTTTGGTGTTTTACCAATCACTTCCATACTACTGATACCAGTGGCACGTTCTGTAGCTGGATTCCAACCTGTGAAACGAAACTCACCATCTTCTTGAACATCCACTACAAATATCAAATGTTCAGCTCCTTCGTAGACAGTGCGGAGGAATTGCTCTTTCTGTTGGAGTTGCACTTCTTTTAGTTTACGTTCGGTGATGTCAGTCACTGCACCAACAAAACCAACATTCTCACCTGTGGAATCTTTCAGAGAATAAGACCTGAGGAAAGTCTGCATCATCCGACCACTAGCAGACTGTTGTTCAACTTCACCTATCCAGGATTTACCCGAAATAGTAACTTTCCATATCTCCTTGGCAACTGCCGAGTTAGTAAACACAGCACAAAAGCCCCCAAATTCCATGAAATCCTGCACAGTTTCACATTCATACAATTTGGAAAATGCCGAATTTTGGTAGATGTGATTACCCGCAGCATCCGCTATGCCAATAGCATCGCTGGAACTTTCTACCGCTTGTTTGTAAAGCATTAATTCTGCTTCTGCTTGTTGTCGTTGAGCAATTTCAGCTTGCAGTGCCTCGTTACTTTTGATTACTTGTCTTTCTAGTTCTGCATAAGCTTGCTGGAGTGCCTCGTGGGTTTGTTGCAGCTTCTTGAAATCGTTAACAATTTGCAATAGAAAGGCAATAGAGACATTTTCTTGTTGGTTTTCAACTGGACAAGTGCTGACGAGTTCCCATAACTGATTCGAGGACTCATTTGTTGTGTTGTCCTTTTGCATACCCTAAGTCCTGTTTGTAATTGAAGTTTGGATGCACCTTCCCTTTCAAAAAAGTTATCCGAGGCATCGCTTCTGCTGCTTTAGTATTCCCTATGTCTGTTATTTATCAACAGATAATACCAAAACAGAAAATTTATGCTTATAACTCCCTACTGTCAATTTCTAATTCCTGACTTTTTCAAAAGATCTTAGGGAATGGGGAATGGGGAATGGGGGGATG
>NZ_JACKZU010000168.1:0-17100 GCF_014222165.1 Nostoc sp. 2RC | reverse complement strand
CTACACCCACACCTACACCCACACCTACACCCACACCTACACCCACACCTACACCCACACCTACACCCACACCTACAGGCAAAGTACAGGTACAAGAACAACTGACTCAAGCAGAAGGTTTTGCTCAAATAGCAATTAAACTAATGGACAATGCTAAAAGTATTAAGGATCTTCAGGAATCAGAAAGTGTTTTGAAGAAGGCAATAAATACTGTAGAGTCAATTTCTGCTACTAACGCTCTTGCGGTGAAGTTACAGGAGCATTTATCTTCTTATAGGAGTCTATTGAGCAATTTAGAAAAACGTTTAGAATACGAACAAAAAGCTCAAAAGTTATTTAATGAAGCTGCGATCGTAGTGAATACAGCAGATCAAGCCTTAGAACAATTTCAACAGGGTCAAACTAGACGGATTTCACAACTCAACAAAATTAAAGCTGAATACGATCTAGCGTTAGAAAAACTTAATAGAACTATTTTAGATTACTCTAAATCTTTGATTTTGGAGCCAGGAAAGGAGCAAATTGAAAAATGCGATCGCCAAATTGGACGAATCAATAATGAAATTACAGATATTCGCAAAAAATGTGCAACTGGAGATGGTATTGGCGCTACAGGTCTATGCCTACCTTAATTTGAAATACTACGCATAGCTTAATATCTTTGGCTTTCTATAAATTTACCTATTAAGCTACTTGACTTGAGTAGTCCTTGAGCAAGAAAAAAACCCTAACTCACGCTGTATTTACATATAACTACTAACTACCCCGCTCTACACTCTTGCAGAGCGGGGTTTTTACATTCACACTCGTAGGACAAGATTTTTAAATTTAAATTATGATAAATAAAATACTTAATTGTAGTTAAAAATACTTAATAAAATATTTCAAAAAGTGTAATGTAAATTTCATTAATGCGTATATATAAACCGTATAATATCAATTATAAAGTATCGCTGAAATTGCTGAAACGAATGAAAATGTCCCGAAATCTTAAACCCTCAGAGCAGTCAGTGGTTGTATGCATTACTTTAGTATCATTTGTTGTAAATGTTGTGGCTGCTTGTCTAGCTCTTATTGCTAGTTATTGGGGGATATTTAAGCCTTCTACAACTCCATTTGACTGTTCAAGAGGGGTTCTCGGTTTGTGTAAAAAATAATTTTCGTCCGGAGAAAAATATCAATTAGAGTTTTTATAAAAAATACGTGAATTATATGCAAAAATCATTAAATTTGGTGATTTGTAACCGAAAATAGACTCAAGCTCTTGCAGCTTTCTATTTGATTTCCATAGGAGCATTGAGTAAACGATGAGACTTAAATTTATTACACGAAAAATAACTGCGATTGCTGTGGCCTTCGGTAGCCTTGCGATTGTTACCCAACCCAGCATGGCTCAAGATATACCAGGGTATTACTATTGTGGGACTAGCGGTAAAGATCCAGCCACCATTTATCAATCTGGTACTAGCGAACTAGTATTTATATTGTGGGTATCTGATTACTTTTCTGAGGTTGCAACACGTCAGGAACGTTGTCAGAAGGTTTCCCAAAAATTTGAGCAGAATAGGCAAGATAACAACTTGAATTTTATTGTTCCTGGTACCTCTGGCTCGGATGCTGCTCAAGCTGGGCTACCTGTTCTGTGTGCCTCAAGAGTTGCGACAAGCAAAGCTATTACATGTCCTGATAGACAAATACTATATACTCTCAAATCAGAAAAAGATGCCCAACCAGCGATCGAGCAAATTGCGGGTCAAACCGAAGAGAGAACGACACGACCACTACTAGAAACAGGAGGATTGACAAAAATTAGAGAAGGGTTTCGTATCATTAATGTTTTCAAAATGAACCAAAATCTCCGACCTAAAGAACCTTCCACCTATGACGGTGGTTGTATAAGGGGGAGAAACGGACTTTGTCGAAGATCCAATTAACTATTCTCAAGTAAAAGTTTCACTCTAATTTGGTTGGAACTGACATCAGGTATAGATTGAAAAAATGAACATATCCTGTAAACAAATCAAAAAATGAACTGGCGTTTATTGATATTAGGAGTTGGATTTAGTTGTATGTTACTCATGCGACTAATTGAAACTCCTAATTTTCTTGTACTAGCTCAAACTATTTTTCAGCTTAGTTTAACCCAGAAGTCATCTATTCCTCTATCTGAGAGCAACTTGTGTAAACTTGCAAAAATCAATACTGTCAGAATATTAGATGGAGAATTTTGGGGTTCAGGTATTTTAATTCAAAACCGAGGTACGGTTTATTACATCCTAACAAATAGACATGTCCTCAAAGGGAATAAAAAAAGCTACCCTATCCAAGTTTTTGACGGCAACAATTACCAGACCTATGAAGCTAATGTCTCCAAAATCTTTAGCAAAAATAGTTCTGCTGAAAACGATTTAGATTTAGCTATTTTACAATTTAATAGCCCTTTAATATCCTATCAAACAGCCGAAATAGAACAATGGAGACAAGGACAAAAAGTTTTGGCTGCTGGTTTTCCGATGACTCCTAATCCTCCTCACAAAAGAGGAAACATTTTTTGCACCTCCTTAGCAGATGTTTCTCTTCAACTTAAAGCGCCGATGAAACAAGGTTATCAATTGGGGTATTACCTAGAGGTTCAAAACGGGATGAGCGGAGGGCCACTGTTTAATGAACAAGGTAAAGTCGTTGGTATTAATGGTAAAGGGAGACCCGCCATTTTTGTGAACCGCAATCTCTATTTATATAGAGATGGAACCCAAGTTCCGGAACCTCTAGAAGTCTTAAAATCTTCAAGTTGGGCAATTCCCATTCAAACAATTGTTAATCATCGTGATTTACAGTTTTTATCTTTAAAAAGAGATGGTAACAGTGTTACTAGTATCCCACTACCAACAACTATCAAAACTCCTGTGGTTTTGGGAACGCAGGCTTCTAATGAAAATATACAAAAGTTAGCAGCACAAATTACAGTCAAAATTATTAGACCTAGCTTGTCAGACTCCATTAAATTTTCTGGTACTGGAGTTATAATTGCTAAAAAACATGGTGGAATTTACTATGTTTTAACTAATTCTAATGTGGTTTTTACTCAGGATTATTATGAAGTAGGAACTTATAATCAATTAGATACAAAACAATATCCAGCTAAGATTATTAGCAACCGACCCGATTTAAAATTAGCTTTATTACAATTCAGTAGTTCTATAAATTATCAAGTTCCATTTATAAGATATTCTTATAATCCCAATACCTTAACTCCAGAATCTTCTATTTATATAATTGGTGCGACTATTCTAGGTAAAACTATTCAATTGAATATAACTCCAAGCAAACTAACAAAAGTAGTAAATTCGCAAAATGAAGCCAAACTAATGTACAACAATTTTATTAATCTCAGCAGCGGGATTATACTTGATGAATCAGGCAATTTAATTGGGATTCATTCCTCAACAGGAGATGTAATTCCTCTAAATGACTTTCTCAAAATGGTTCCTCCAGAAGTTTTGATGTCAAACTAAAATTGACTAACAACTCGATGTAAAAAAACTTGGTAAAAGAAGACTGAAATATGAAATTAAGTTTAATTATTCACACAGCATTAATGAGTAGTGCCTTTATTTTTTCCAATTCGTACATTGGGATGGCACAACCTAGTTCACAAACAGAAACAACAACTTGCCCTGCTGAAATTCAGGCAAGTGTGAAAAAAAATTTGCTGGTTATCTATTTGTCAGAAGGTTCCCCTCTTAGTCCTCCTAAACCTTATGGTACTGCTGTGTTATTTGCCCAAGATAATACAACTCAGTATGCCTTTTCTGTCGCTCATGCTGTTACTAGTACTAACCCGTCAGCTGAGTTTTTTGCAAAATTTCCAAATAATAGTAATAATCCTCCACAAGTTCGTCGATTAGACAATTCTCCTAAATCTGATGATATAGCCATTATTGAACTTGAATCAAAGACTCCATTAACTACTGTTTTCTTGCCTTTAGGAGAATCAAAACAATTACAGCCGGGAAAAGATATAGTTTATGTGGCTGGTTGGCCTACCTCATCGAATGTAAACGTGGAAAAGTTTGTCTGTAAGATTGGAAAATTCAATGGTTATGCTAATTCGAGTCCAGTCATGCAGCTTAGATATGATGGGGTTTGGACTGGTAGTGGTGGTAGTGGTGGTGCTGTAGTGAACAGAAATGGCAGCTTGGTAGGTATTCATCAACGAGACGGTGGAGGCATCGCTATTGAATCTTTTCTAAAAAAAGCTGAAGAAATTCCAGCTGTTAAACAAGCTTTAGAGAACTTAGGCACTGGACGTTCTAATTTTGCGAATAATAGCAATAACTCTTCAACTACCAGTTCTATCTCTGCGCCAAGTCTTGATAACTCTTCAACTAACAATTCTACGCCTACGCCTAATCCTGATAATTCTTCAACTACTAGTTCTAACCCTACGCCTAATCCTGATAATTCTTCAACTACTAGTTCTAACCCTACGCCTAATCCTGATAATTCTTCAACTAACAATTCTACGCCTACAGCTAATCCTAATAACTCTTCGACTGGCAAAAAGAATCCTCCAATTACTAATCCTTGTCTTGCCAGTGGTCGCTCTGGACGTTGTTGGTAAATAGTAATGATTTTTCAATGGAAATCCAAAATTAATCTGTGGTACTTCAATCAATATTCAAAAGGTTGTTATGTCTATCAAGTCAATGCATTTTTACCAATTGAATTATAATTTAAAAGTTGTACGATTTATGAAAAATTTGGCAGTCTTATTTTTTATTCCAAACAAAAAATTTTTAATTGGTTTATGTTGGAGTATGTTGCTTGTTTTAGAGCCAAATTTGAGTTTTCAGGCAATCGCTACACCAACAGGTTCCTTAGCTCAAACTTCTACTAATCCAGAACATAATTCTTCTAACCCAAATCAAAAACCTGAGACAACTAATTCTTCTGACCCAAATCAAAAACCTGACGCAACTAATTCTTCTGACCCAAATCAAAAACCTGACGCAACTAATTCCTCTGACCCAAATCAAAAACCTGAGACAACTAATTCCTCTGATCGAAATCAAAAACCTGAGACAACTAATTCCTCTGACCCAAATCAAAAACCTGAGACAAATGAGCAATCTACAGCAGAGGAAGATGTAATTAAAGAACTCAAGGGTAAGTGGCAAGGAAAAGATCCATCTTCAAATGAAACTATGTTTTATATTTTTACTGAGGATAACAAATTATTTATCATTAACAAATCTCAGTTTGGACTTTTTGGTGTCGAAGCAAAATATCAAGTGATAAATGTCAAAAATAAACCGATGCAAATTGATGTTGATTTTGGTAAAAATAAAACTGTCCAAACTATTTTTGAATTTGCTAATAAACCACCACTTCCCAATCAAAAGCAAGGTATTAAACAGTTACGTATTGAACTAGTAAATCTAAATTCTGGTAATCGTCCTACAGCATTTTCTCAAACTAAGACAATAATTTTAACAAACGTTTCAGATAATATTAAGCTAGAGAATACGCCTATAGTTGAATATACAAAATAATAATAAATCTAATTTTCGATAATACTAAATTTTTGCATCACTGCAAAAATAAATTGATACTCATAACAATTACATTACGGAACTACCTTGACAGGCATACCGATAGTTACCTGTTGATATAATTTTAATATGTCTTGATTTCGCATCCGAACGCAGCCGTGAGAAACAGCTTGTCCGATTAATTTCTCATTGGTAGTACCATGAAATCCAATTTCTGCACCTCCATTTGACAAAAAACCAATCCAAGCAACTCCTAGAGGATTTTGAGAACCAGCTGGAATAATTTCTTGGGTGAAAGGATTCTGCCAAATAGGATTTTGTTCCATATTGATGACTGCGAATGTTCCAGTAGGAGTTTCCCACCCGGAACGGCCTATTGCAACTGGATAACTGGCTTGTAATTTTCCATCTTTATACACATATACACGGCGATCGCTCAAATTCAAAAGTAGGTATTTCTTGTTAACAGTTTCTTGAGGCTGGATAATATTTGACGGAGTAGATAGAGAAGTAGATACCGTTTGATTAACTTCAGATCTCGTGTCAGTAGAAACTACCGCACTATAAATTGGTGTCTCTTTGGCCATCGAAGAGGCCATATATAAAATATTTTGACGTTCTTGAGCATTAAATTCGACGGTATAGAAGAAACCCTCTTGCTCCCACATTACTGAGGAAAATTCAGTTGAAGGCTGTTGTTTTAATTCATCAAACAAATATCCTTGGATACCATCTTTTAGGGTAATAGGTACTGCTGCTAATTTATGTTTTTTAAATGCTTGTTGGGCATTTACTGAAGTATTGCTATCTACTGAAAAACTACCCACCAAGCAAGATAATTCACCAGTGTCACAACTAAAGAGATTAACTGTTAATCGGGATGAAGAGTTTTCCCAAATAACTCGAATTAAATACTGCTTATTTTTCCCATCTACTAAATTATTAACACGAATTTTAGAGGGTAAACGCATCTGCCATCCTGAGGGAAGTTTATCCTTGATTTGTTCTAGATAATTAGTAAAAGTGGGGTCATAATTGGCTATAGCTTTAAATGGATTTGCTAATAAAATAAAAACTGATATAAAAATAACAAGCTTATATTTTATGAACGAATGAATTAACATTTTAAATGCCTCACTACATCTCATTAAGTTAACCTCTAATTGGCAAAGTATTGCTATTTTAAACAATACTTTTTCATTTTTTAGTTTTTCCTTAGCGTTTCCTAGTTTACTGGGTACAAATCTCTGCGTACCTCTGTCTTGAAAAGTTCTGTTCGTCGTTCGCGCAGCGTCTCGTAGATAAGAGAAGCCAGATACTCGCAAGCACAGCGAATCGCTACTCTATCGCTCCAAGCCGGCGCACCTGTGGGAAGCAAGCTACAGACTTTTTGCTGCGCTTTACTGCACATCCCTGGAGGGTTTCAAAATAGTATCTATACCTCACTTAACTGGGAATCGCTATAAATTTTTTAATTAACAGTAACTATAAATAATCAGATATTTGGAATTAAATTATTGACAAAATGTCATCAGATATTCATACGAATGTCAAGCCAGCTTCACACAAATTTCCTTCTTAAGAGCTAAGCTAAAAAATAAATTATTTAGTATGCTAATAGTTAGAAAAACTAATATTAAGTGAATCCACTAAAAATCGATCGCAACGATTTTGCGGAAAATGCAATGTTTGGCAACAAACCCTACTTTAGGGAAATAGGTGACGCTCATTGTGATAATTAAGTACCAACTAAAAGCAGGCGATCGCTAATGCAGTCGCTTAGTTTTGGTTAACTATATTCAAACCATTGCTTTACTACCACATATCTGTGCTTTCCCTTTCCTTTAATTTTTTAATATGCGTTGTTTCATCTCCATTAAGACGAAAACCCCTGTATTTCTAGTTACTCAAATTATTTCTCGTCTTTTTGGCTTGATTCCAAGAGGACGGTTATGGCTTGTGATATTGGGTTTGACATACTTATGTTCTGCCTGTAACGCTTCCGAAGCTCAATCAAGTGGCAAACAAGCAGGTAAAAAGCGGGCTGTGCCAGTGGTGGTTACCACTGCAACTCAAAAAACTATTCCAATACAGCTATCGGCTACGGGAACAGTAGAAGCATATTCTACGGTATCTGTCAAATCCCAAGTAGGCGGGCAACTGACTGGAGTTTATTTTCAGCAGGGACAGAACGTCAAGAAAGGAGACTTGTTATTTAAAATTGATTCCCGTTCCTTAGAAGCAGCGCTGATGCAAGCTAATGCTGCTAAAGCCAAAGATTTAGCCCAGGTGAAACAGGCACAGGCAAATGTGACCAAAGCGATCGCCCAAGTCAACCAAGCAAAAGCCAATGTCGCCAAGGATGTTGCCCAAGCCACCAACGCAGATGTCCAGGCCAAAAGATACAACAGCTTACTCAAAGAAGGGGCAATCAGCAAAGAACAAGCAGATCAGTACCAGACCACAGCAGATGCTCAACGGGCAACAGTGAACGCAGATCGCAACGGTGTCGCAGACGCTCAGGCAGCCGTAGCCGCAGCCCAAGCAGACGTGCAAAATGCCCAAGCAGCAGTAGTAGCAGACGAAGCTGCCATCGCCAATGCCAAAATTCAGCTTTCCTACAGTTCCATCTACTCACCAATTACCGGACGTACAGGTAGTCTGAAGCTCAATCAAGGCAACTTGGTAGAAGCCAACGCCACCGATCCATTAATTACCATCAGCCAAATCCGACCGATTTACGTGACCTTTTCCATTCCTCAAAGGTTACTTCCAGATTTGAAAAAGTACAGTGCTAACGGCAAATTAGAAGTCAGTGCCATACCTCCAAAAGACACAGGGCGTCCGATAAGGGGTGAACTAACCTTTGTTGATAGCGGACTCAATACCCAAACAGGCACAATTCAACTCAAAGCCACATTTAGCAACACAGATGAACGATTAGTTCCAGGGCAGTTTGTCAACGTAGTCCTCAAACTAACCGAAGAACGCAATGTCATAACAGTGCCTTCCCAAGCAGTGCAAACCGGACAGCAAGGGCAATTTGTATTTGTAGTCAAACCAGACAAAACAGTAGAAATGCGTCCAATTACCGTAGGCGACACCATTGGCAACCAAACAGCAATCAAACAAGGCTTGCAACCAGGCGAGCAAATCGTCACCGATGGACAATTCAACCTAGTACCTGGTGCCACAGTGCAGGTGAAACCCGAAGTAGGAAGTACAGGGGCAGGGAGGCAGAAGGGCAGAGGGGAAGGGGAGCAGGGGGAGAATAATAACTCCTAACTCCTCACTCTTAACTCCTAACTCCTAACTCCTAACTTCTAACTCCTCACATGAACATTTCCCAGCTATTCATCCGGCGTCCAATCATGACAACCCTAGTGATGGTTGGCGTCTTAATATTTGGACTGATGAGTTACCAACAGCTACCTGTTAGTGACTTGCCCAATGTGGATTATCCGACACTCCAGGTAACGGCTAACCTGCCTGGAGCCAGTCCAGAAACGATGGCTTCTTCCGTTGCAACTCCTTTAGAGCAGCAGTTTTCTAGCATCGCCGGATTGAGTTCAATGAACTCCACTAGCTCTTTGGGTAGCGCACAAATTACGCTGCAATTTGACTTGAATCGGGATATTGACGGAGCTGCACAGGATGTACAGTCTGCTATTTCTAAAGCGGCGAGGCAGTTACCGACTAATATGCCCAATCCCCCTTCTTTCCGCAAAGTAAACCCAGCAGATCAACCAGTCCTCTATATCTCCTTGAATTCATCTATTTTGCCGCTGTCAACAGTAGATAAGTACGCCGAAACACTGTTGGCACAACGTTTGTCAATGGTGGATGGGGTGGCGCAAGTGCAGGTGTACGGCTCGCAAAAGTATGCAGTACGGATTCAGCTCGATCCGGAATCATTGAGTGCTAAAGGCATAGGCATTGATGAAGTGGCTGATGCGATCGCTAACGGAAATGTCAACCTACCAACCGGCACACTTTACGGACAGCAACAAAACTATACAATTCAAGCCAACGGCCAACTCAACGATGCCGCCAGCTATCGCTCCCTAACTGTAACTTATCAAAACGGCGCACCCGTGCAGCTAGGCGAACTCGGTCAAGTACTGGATAGCGTTGAAAATGATAAAATTGCCAGCTGGTATTTTCCAACAAAACAGGGTAACAAAGAGCAGAAAATAGGACAGATGGGGAGAGGAGGAAATAAAAAGAATAACTCCCAACTCCTAACTCCTAACTCCTCACTCAGCACTCCCCATACCCAAATCCAAAATCCTGGCGTGCGGGCGATCGTTCTGGCGATTCAGCGCCAACCGGGAACTAATACCGTGGAGGTGGTGGATGCAATTAAAAAACTGCTACCCACTTTCCAAAAACAGATTCCGGCGGCTGTGAACATGAATATTCTCTACGATCGCTCCCAATCAATTCGCGAATCTGTAGATGATGTACAATTCACGCTGTTACTCACCATCGCTTTGGTAGTACTGGTAATTTTTCTATTTCTTCGCAATATCTCAGCTACAGTCATTCCCAGTTTGGCAGTACCGTTATCAATCGTAGCCACCTTTGCAGTGATGCTGCTCCTTGGCTATTCCCTAGATAACTTATCGCTGATGGCGTTAACTTTATCAGTGGGTTTCGTGGTGGATGATGCTGTAGTGATGCTAGAAAATATTGTCCGCCACATGGAAATGGGCGAAAGTCGTTTGGAAGCAGCCCTTAATGGTTCTAGAGAAATTGGTTTCACAATTTTATCAATGACCATTTCCTTGGTAGCAGTATTTATCCCCGTGCTGTTCATGGAAGGCATTCTGGGGCGACTGTTCCGTGAATTTGCCGTTACCATCAGCGTTGCCATTTTGGTTTCTGGCGTTATTTCCCTTAGCTTAACGCCAATGCTGTGTTCTAGATTTTTGCGTCCACCTCATCATCACGGGGATGAGGGAGATGAAGGAGATGAGGAAGATTTAGCTTTAGCTTCTCTTTGGGAGACGCTAGCGCGAACCCACAGGATGGCAGATGAGGAAATGGGAAAAAATAACTCTGAACTCCTAACTCCTAACTCCTCACTCAGCACTCCCAATCCCCAAATCCCAAATCGAAAATCCCAAATCCAAAATTTTCAGACTCGTCTCTACAATATTTCGGAAAGCTTCTTTGATTTGTTGTTGGGGGGATACGATTGGAGTTTGAAGATATCGCTCAAGTATCACCGAACAACAATGGTGATTTCGGCAGCGATTCTTGTAGCGACTGTCTATTTATATATAGTTGTACCTAAAGGATTTGTTCCCAACGCTGATGTAGGGCAAATTACTGCAACTACTCAAGCATCAGAGGATATTTCCTTTGATGAAATGGTAAAACATCAACAGGCTGTAGCTGCGATCGCTTACCGCGATCCTAATGTCGATTCCATTAATTCCAGTGTGGGAGCCGGTGGCCCAAATGCCTCTGCTAACAGTGGACGGCTATTAATCGAACTCAAGCCCCGCCACGAGCGCCACCTCAGTGCCGATGAAATAGTAGAGGAACTTCGACCGAAGTTGTCAAGTGTACCTGGAATCAAAGTCTTCTTACAAAATCCCCCTGCCATCAATATTGGCGGGCAACAAACAAAAGCGCAGTATCAATTTACTCTCCAAAGTCCCAATATTCAAGAACTTTATCAATACGCTCCACTTCTAGAAAATCAACTCCGCAACTTGTCAGAATTACAAGATGTCAACAGCGACTTACAAATCAAGAATCCCCAGGTCAAAGTAGACATCAACCGCGACCAAGCGTCGGCTCTGGGTTTGACTGTCAATCAAATCGAAACTGCCCTGAGTAATGCCTATGGTACTCGTCAAATTTCTACTATCTACGCCTCTGACAGTCAATACCAAGTGATTATGGGGGTGGAACCAAAATATCAACAAAATTCCCAAGCCCTAGATTTGCTTTCGATTCGTGCCCCCAATGGACAACTTGTGCCTTTAAATGCTGTAGCAACTTTAACTAAAGATGTAGGGCCGTTGACTATTAACCACAAAGGACAACTAGCTTCTGTTACCTTCTCTTTTAATCTCAAACCGGGAATATCGCTAAGTAATGTCACTGGAAAAATTGAACAAATTTCTCGGCAAATACTACCAGCAACTATTAGTACAGGCTTTCAAGGTTCAGCCCAGGCCTTCCAATCTTCAATTCAGGGTTTAGGAATACTACTGCTGGTTGCCATTTTCGTAATTTATATTGTCTTGGGAATTCTCTATGAAAACTTCATTCACCCACTGACTATTCTTTCGAGCTTACCTTCTGCTGGGTTTGGGGCACTGCTAACTTTGTTAATATTTGATGTTGACTTAAATATTTATGCCTTTGTGGGCATCATTTTACTGGTTGGCATTGTCAAGAAAAATGGGATCATGATGGTTGACTTTGCAATTGAAGCTCGTCAAGAAGGGAAAACTCCCTATGATGCAATTTATCAAGCCTGCTTGGTGAGATTCCGCCCAATCATGATGACCACAATGGCAGCACTAATGGGTACATTGCCCATCGCCCTTGGTTTGGGAGCCGGAGCAGATACACGCCGTCCCCTTGGTTTAGCAGTTGTTGGCGGCTTAGTGTTCTCACAGTTTCTCACGCTTTATTTAACGCCAGTTTTTTACACTTATATGGAGTCGTGGCAAACTAACTTGCGAAAGTACAACTGGCAAAAACATCAACTTCAAAAAGAAGAGCAAATAGGAAAAATAGACTAGTACTCTGGCAAGTCATCTTTGCTGCGTGAGGGCTGGGGAAAGGGAAAGGGGAAAAGGGTAAGGGATTTAAAACCTTTTCCCTTTCCCCTTTAAAGAGCTAAGTTGACTTGGCGAACTACTAGTAAGTGCTAGTCTCTACATTTATATATAGGATTCATATTTGATTTCTGAAAAAAACTCAGTACACTTATACTCCCTTTTTTCTGTTCCCTGTTCCCCCAACCCTATTCCCTTCCCACACAAGTAAATTCAGGAATCAAACCGGATTCCTATAGGACTCCTATTTGATTGGGTGAAAATAACTCCGTATACCTATATTCTCTGAAACCCTATTGCCTGTTGCCTTTTGCCTTTTGCCTGACTACGCAAATCATTTCAAATATCAAACCGGATTCCTATATGACCCCTAATTTGCTACTCATCTATACCTATTTTTAATTGATTTTCTATCCACCCAATTGCTAAATCAGCCAGTAATGCAATTACCGCTGCTGGAACAGCACCAGCTAAAATTAACTCGCCATTAACTAGTGATATCCCACGAAAAATAAATACTCCCAACCCACCAGCCCCAATTGCAGCTGCGATGGTAGCAGTACCAACAGCAATCACAGTTGCTACTCGTATCCCCGCTAGAATTACTTTCATAGCTAAGGGAATCTCAACTTGTAATAATAATTGTCTGTCTGTCATTCCCATACCTCTGGCAGCTTCAAGAATTGCTGCATCTACCCCAGTGATTCCTGTGTAAGTGTTGCGAATTATTGGTAAAAAAGAATATAAAGTTAAAGCCACAATTGCAGGTGCTACACCAATGCCGGCAATAGGAATGAGTAAGCCAAATAGCGCCAAACTAGGGATAGTTTGCAGAATGTTGGCTATGCTGAGAATTGGTTTACGCCAAGAAGTTTTACGTGTAATTAAAATACCTAATGGAATCCCTACTAATATGGCAATTCCAATGGCAATGCCTACTAAAAAAAAGTGTTCTATAGTATGTTGAATAATTTCTGGTGCATACTTAACGAGGAAAAAATTTTTCATAAATTACGAGTCATAATTTAGTATAATCTTCATAAGTTTCCTTTTATGCATTTTTTAAGTCTGGTAAACATGCCATAAAAGCAAGGCTTTCTGGATGTTGAGATTGCATAAATTCATCTTTTGTCCCCAATACTACCAATTCTCCGCCATACATTAAACCAATTCTAGATGCCAAAATAAAAGCTTCTTGAATATCGTGGGTGACAAAAACAACTGTTTTGCCTAATTCTTGTTGCAAATTCCGGAATTCTTGTTGAATTTCTATACGGGTAATTGGATCGAGTGCGCCAAAGGGTTCATCCATTAATAATACTGGTGGATCTGCTGCTAAAGCTCTGGCAACACCAACTCTTTGGCGTTGTCCTCCCGAAAGTTCCTGTGGATAACGCATTGCAAATTTAGTAGGTTCTAAACCTACTAATTGCAATAATTCATAAACCCGCGTTTTAATTTTTTTTGGTTGCCAACCTTCTAAAGAAGGAACTAAACCCACATTCCTTTCTACAGTAAAATGAGGAAATAAACCAATTTCTTGAATTACATAACCAATTTTTCGCCGTAGTTGAATTTCATTCCATTCAGTTGTAGGAATACCATCAAATAAAACTTCCCCTTGTGTAGGTGTGAATAGGCGATTAATTAACTTCATTGTTGTAGTTTTGCCACTACCACTACGACCGAGTAATACTAGTGCTTCTCCTTGGCTGATACTAAAGTTGAGATTTGACACTAAAGGGCGATGATTGCGGCTAAAGGTAACATTGCGAAATTCAACAGCAATTTTGTTATTTTTTTGCATAAAACAATCAATTTTAGATTTTGAATTTTAGATTTTGGATTTTCACAAAGTCAATCGGCTTTTTCATATTTAGCTTGGATATTTTAATTTGTGAAGACTGTTGTAGGGTAGGTGGTGCAATTTAAATGTCAAGCAGCTTAAAAATACGTTGGCGTTATAGTATAAATATACTATAAGTAGCGACTTTATATTGCCTGATGTTTCACTGGCTTTTTATTTCACCAACAGAAATAGTACCCTCAGGGGTACTATCATCATCTATTACTCTGACATAAAGTAATAGCATCTTAGAAATATACACAGTTGCAGACAAAAAAAGTTGCTTCTTTCTTCACAGTCTGTTCTGATAACCAGTGAAGATATCAGCAAACAACATCAATGCTGGCACAGTTTTTGATGCCAACATTATCTATATATGCACTGCTTTTTAAATCTGAAGATTTGGTAGCAAAGACCTGCCTCAATCAGGTTTGGTATGGCTATCTGTTCATTTTCCTGTTCCTTTCCTTGTCAGGAAGTGATGAGGCATTTATCTACACTATTAATTAAGGAGCAATATTATGGCAGTTATTTTTGGCACTACAAATGGTGATTTGTTATCTGGAACTTCAGCAAATGATTCGATATTTGGCTGGGCTGTTGGTGGTAATGCCAATAGTGTCTCTGGTAACGATACCATCAATGCCGGTGCTGGGGCGGACTCTACCAATGGAGGCACTGGTAACGATCGCATTATTGATACTGATTTTGTGAACTTCGATAATCATAATGGTGGATCTGGTACTGACACAATTGATTATTCAGGCATCACCTTTGCTGATGGAGTAGTAACCATCAACCTAGCAACAAGTGTTACTTCAGTAACTGGTGGTAATACTGAAACCATCACTAGCTTTGAAAACGTGGAAGGTAGTCAGGGCGGTGAGACAATCATTGGCTCCTCTGTGAATAATGTTCTCAACGGCAATGGCGGTAACGATACAATTGATGGCGGTGACGGCAACGATACCCTCAACGGTGGTAGTGGTAATGATAGCCTTGTTGGTGGTAGTGGCAATGATAGCCTTGTTGGTGGTATTGGTAACGATACCCTCAGAGGCGGTAATGGCAACGATACCCTCAATGGCGGTACAGGCAACGACAACATGGATGGAGGCGACAACGATGACCTCTACATCGTAGACAGCATTTTCGATGTTGCTTCTGAAGTATTTGGTGATGCTTTAGGCGGTGTAGACACCGTACAGTCTTCGGTAACCTATAGTTTGAGTGCTAACCTGGAGAATCTGACATTAACAGGAAGTGCAGCAATTAACGGTACAGGTAACGCTCGAAACAACGTTATTAATGGTAATAGTGGCAATAACGTGTTATCTGGGTTAGATGGTAACGATACCATCAATGGTGGCGCTGGGGCTGACACCACCAATGGCGGCAATGGCAACGATCGCATTGTTGATACTGACTTCGTCAACTTTGATAATCATAATGGCGGAGCTGGTATCGATACAATTGATTATTCTGGTATCACCTTTGCGGATGGAGTAGTCACCATTAACTTGGCTACAGGCGTGACTTCTGTTAGTAATGGTAATACTGAAACTATCAGTAACTTTGAGAACGTCGAAGGTAGCCAAGGTGGTGAGACAATCATTGGTTCCTCAGCGACTAATGTCCTTAATGGTAATGGCGGTAACGATACCATCAATGGTGGCGATGGAGCTGACACCACCAATGGAGGTAGCGGCAACGATCGCGTGATTGATACCGACTTTGTGAACTTCGATGTTCATAATGGTGGAACTGGCGTTGACACAATTGATTACTCAGGTGTCACCTTTGCGGCTGGCGCAGTTACCATCAACTTGGCTACAGGTGTGACCTCTGTTAGCGGCGGTAACACTGAAACTATCCTGAGTTTTGAGAACGTTGAAGGTAGCCAAGGCGGTGAAACGATTATTGGCTCCTCCAGCAATAATATTATCAACGGTAATGGTGGTAACGATACTATCAATGGTGGTGGTGGCAACGATACCCTCAATGGCGGTGCTGGTAATGACACATTCATAGCTAGTCTAGGCAACGACAGCATTAATGGTGGAGATGGTGTTGATACCGCAAACTACAGTCAACTGAATCAAAGCATTACCTTGTCAGGTGTTGGAACAGTTCAAAAAGCTGGCGGATTCGGGCAAGACCAACTCTTTAAAGTCGAAAATGTGATTGCAAATGCCAGTGTTGCCAATAACACTATAGATGCATCGGCATCTTTACCTGGGGTATCCATCACTGTTAACCTGCAAACCCAAAGTTTAGCTGCTAATAACGTTCCTGGTTTGGGAACATTGTCATTTACTGCGGTGAACTTTGATAACGTTATCGGTACAAATGCCAATGACAGCATTATTGGTGACGGTCAAAATAACCAATTATCCGGTGGTAATGGCAACGATAACATTAATGGCGGCGCTGGCAACGATACCATTACTGGTGGTAACGGAACTGATGTTCTCACTGGAGGAACTGGTAACGATGTTTTTGACTTCAACTCAATTACTGAAAGTCAACCTGGTGTACTTCGGGATGTCATCAATGGCTTCTCTGGCAATGGTTTTGGACTAGGCGATCAAATCGATCTTTCCACCATTGACGCCAATACATTGTTAGCAGGTAACCAAGCCTTTAGTTTCATCGGCGCTGGTGCATTCACAGGGGCTGGTCAACTTCGTTATTTTGGAGGTATTCTTCAAGGTAACGTCAATGCGGGTCTTGCTGCTGACTTTGAGATTCAATTAGTGGGAACACCGGCGCTTTCCGTAGCAGCAGGATTGGCAGGAAGCGACATTATTCTTTAAGGAACTTTCAAATTGGGAAGGGGGAAAGGGGAAAGGGGAAGGGGTAAAGGGTAAAGGGTAAGGGATTTAAAACCTTTCCC
>NZ_JACKZU010000816.1:0-340 GCF_014222165.1 Nostoc sp. 2RC | reverse complement strand
ATTTTTAATAAAACAAATACAAGTTTTGTTTTATGAGTTATGGTAATCCTATAAAATTTGATAACAAATCAATATGATAACAACATCCAGTAAAAAAAAATTAACAAAAAAGCAAATTAAATCTATTTTTCTACCTAAAGTCATTGATGACAATCCTTATATCAAACAATTGAAACTTCATCTAAAAAAACTAGATATTGAGTTGGTATTTCCTGACACTTCTTCTTCCAGAACATTGTTTTTATCTACGGTGTTTTTACCACAAAAAGCAGATATCATACATTTACATTGGCTACATCCCTTCTTTGTACACTCAAAGAATCCGTTGGTTAATATAATT
>NZ_JACKZU010000167.1:0-17108 GCF_014222165.1 Nostoc sp. 2RC | reverse complement strand
TCTTTCTATCTCCCCTTTCCCCTTTACCCTTTCCCCTTTCCCCTTAACCTTTTCCCCATCTCCCCATCTCCCCATCTCCCCATTCCCCACTCACTTTTAGAATTGTGAACAACATCAACGAGCTTTTGACACAAGTCGAGACCTCATATAATGCAGCTGATTGGTCATCGCTAATTGAATATTTACAACAATTAATTTTAGGGGTGAATTCTCAGCATCCAGAGATAGTTAAAAATCGAGAATATCTGCTCTCATTATGTCTTTCAATGTTAGAAACGGGAGATTTTCAGCAACGCTGGGAAATTACTAAGATATTAATTAACTTGGGAAATATTGCCATTCCACCACTGATTGAAATATTAAAAGATGAAGACGCAGAGGAAGAATTACGTTGGTATGCAGCCAGGACTTTAGGGGAGTTTCAGCACCCAGATGCTATTACAGCTTTAGTAGAATTATTGAGAAATGATGCGGATGAAGAACTGAAAAAAATTGCCGCAACAGCACTAGGACAAATGGGTAGTGTTGCTATTACTTCCCTCACAGAACTCCTAAAAGATGAAGATACACGACTTTTGGCAGTGCGATCGCTTTGTTGTATTCCCCAAACAGAAACTATTGCACCGTTGTTAAGTGTAGTCCAAGATCCACAACCACTAATTCGCGCTGCTGCAATTGAAGCCCTCGCTAACTTGGACGATGAACGCGTACTACCAATCTTGGTTAATGCTTTGGATGATGTAGCCGCTACAGTTAGACGTGCAGCAGTAGTTGGTTTAGGTTTTCGCCCCGACTTACGCCAAGCATTGGATTTAGTGACGAGACTACAACCAAAGCTTTACGATATTAACCTTGATGTTTGTTGTGCAGCAGTCGTTACCCTTTCTCGTATGGGTTGTGATGAGGCTGCTAAACATTTATTTGATTTGCTAATTTCACCCCAGACACCGATAACGCTGCAATTAGAAACTATCCGCGCTTTAAGTTGGATGAACACACCATCAAGCTTGGAATATTTACAAACAGCATTTTATCAAAGTACATCAGAAACAATATGGCAAGAAATTGTGACAGTTTTAGGGCGAGTACAAAAGCCCCAGCTAACAACACCAGCCGCAGAAATTTTATTGCAAATACTGGAATCCCAACATCTAGCTACAAAAATCCCTAATATCAAAAGTGCCATCGCTTTATCTTTAGGACAGTTGGGCAAAATCGAGGCAATTGAACCATTAATTTCGCTGCTAGCTGACTCTAATGCATCAGTGAGACTACATGCGATCGCTGCACTGAAAAATCTAGATCGAGAAGCTGCACATCAACAATTGCAACAGTTAGTCAATAACGCTGCACTAACACCAGATTTGCAACAAGGAATAGCGATCGCTCTGGCGGAGTGGTAAATTATCTGATGGGGCAAGTCAGAGTCAAGCAAAATTTCTCTTCAAAGGTCTCTCAGCAATTCCTAGTTCTACAGAGTGAAGTATTCCAAAATTAGGGCTGGATTCAGACCTCATAATCTGCCGCATAACATAATGAATTGAAAAGTTTATCTAAAATTTAAGATATTCCAGAAAAAAGTAGTTAAGTCTTTTTTGGCGATATTTGCTGAAAAATACCGTGGAAAGCTGATAATTAACCAGAAAAGTAGTAAATACTGATTGAAACAAATGTAAATCCGAAAAAAAGACCTGTAACAAACCCTACTAAATTGTGGGGGAAAATCCATTAACTTAATGAAACCGATATAATGTAATGCAGGCTACATAAAAATGCGCTTAGAGCAGTTGCAAGCCTTTCTAGCGATCGCCCAAACCGGCAGCTTTCAACAAGCAGCGCGAACATGTGGTGTCACGCAATCGACCATTAGCCGTCAAATCCAAGCATTAGAAGCGGATTTGGGAATAGAACTGTTTCACAGAACAAGCCATGCCAAATTAACCCTAGCAGGTGAACGTTTGCTACCTCGCGTCCGCAAAATTTGCCAAGAATGGCAGACTGCTACCGAAGAATTAGCCGATTTAATAGCTGGAAAACAGCCAGAACTTTGCATTGCGGCTATTCACTCAGTTTGCGGTTCTTACTTACCACCAGTGTTACAAAAGTTTTGTCATGATTATCCAGATGTGCAATTGCGGGTGACATCATTGGGAAGCGATCGCGCCCTGAAAGTCCTCAAGGATGGATTAGTAGATTTAGCAATTGTGATGAATAATCGCTTTTTAACTACTGGTAGAGAAATGGTAGTAGAAGTACTTTATGATGAACCTATAGAAGTTCTCACCGCAGCTAATCATCCTTTAGCCCAATATGAATTAGTTCCTTGGTCAGAATTAATTCGTTATCCCCAAGTGGTTTTTAAAGATGGTTATGGGATGCAACGTTTAGTACAAGATAGATTTGAGCGAATGGAAGCTACACTCCAAGCAGCTTTAGAGGTAAACACCCTAGATGCCTTTCGGGGAGTGGTGCGCCAAGGGGAACTGATAGCTTTACTACCTCAATCAGCATTAGTAGAAGCACGCCAAGACCCCACCCTAGCCATTCGTTCTCTAGCTAGCAATGGTATTGGTAACTTACCAGATAATTCTACTTTCACTCGTCGGGTAGTAATGGTTACCACTCAAGACCGTCTGCAAATTCCTCCCATCAAGCACTTTTGGCAACTCGTACTAGAAAATATCCCATTACAAATTGACCAGCAGCGATCGGCTTGTTAAGTCAGTCAACCAAAAAGTTTTTAACAAAACAGCGATCGCTATCAAGCTGGGGGATACGCCATCGCTGCCACCCATCATAAAACCCAGACTACGACTTTGGAACCCACACCGAAACGGAACCAGCACCGCATCGAAAATCAGCCCAGCCTTCATCATTAGTTGTGATGGGTTCGCTGATATGTTCGGTGATGTCAATGTAAGTGCTGTTGGGTTGTCCAACTTCCATCCACTTAGTCCCCTCTCCCCCATTACTCAGAACAACAGCCATCCCGCCAGGATTTTCTTCATTTCCTAAGCGTGTCCAGCCGATGGTATTGGCATGATCGAAATAATCATATTGGTCGCCATAGGCATAGGTTTGACGAGCGTACAAAAATTTATCAATGATCCATTGATGACTATCGAGCCAAATCTCATACTCATTGCCGTCTGGGCCTTTATCTTTGTAATGAGCGCCATAGTAATCTGCATAGAAGATGCAGGGATAACCCTCACTTCGTAGTAAAATCAATGCATAAGCCAATGGTTTGAACCAGCCTTCTACTACAGACTCCAACGATTGCAAGGGTTGAGAGTCATGATTATCAACTAAGGTGACAGCTAAAGCAGGTTGTTGTTGTACCAAGGTGTTATCAAATATCTGCCGCATGTCGTAGTCGTTGCCTTGTTTGCTGGCAGCGCTAAAGTTATAGTGCAATGGCGCATCAAACAACAGCACGTCGCCGCCGGTGAGGCTAATGAAATGGTGTAGCGCTTCAACTTCATAAGACCAATATTCACCAACGGCAAAGAGATTCCGACCTGCCTTTTGGCGACAGTGATTGAGCCATTCTGGAAAAAAGTTAGCTCTAACGTGTTTAACAGCATCAAAACGAAAGCCGTCTATATCAGTGGTTTCTACAAACCACTCACCCCAGTCATTCAATGCCTCGCGCACTTCTGGACTCTCCATATCCAGATCGCACCCCATGAGATAGTCGAAAGCGCCTTTTTCTAGGTCTACGTTGTCGTCAAAATGTTTATCTTTGAACAGATAAACTGCATTTTCACCTTCGTTGTAAACGTTGTAATCAACTGCGTCGAAGTGCCACCAGTGCCATTCCATATCGGAGTATTTACCCTGGCGACCGGGGAAGGTAAAGTGAGTCCACACTTTAATCTTTTGCATTTCACCAATGGGCTGGCGGCGATCCTCTGGATTATAAGGCGTTGCTTCCACTTCTTCGGGTTCGTCTGCACCTAACTTGTGGTTAAGGACAACATCAGCATAGACTCGAATGCCAGCGGCTTTTGCCGCCTTGATCGCAGCAATATACTCATCTTTTGTGCCGTACTTTGTGCGAACCGAGCCTTTCTGGTCAAATTCGCCGAGATCGTACATATCGTAGACCCCATAGCCGACATCGTAGCCACCTCCTGTTCCTTTGTAAGCTGGGGGCAACCAAACAGATGTAACACCTGCATCAGCTAACTCTTGGGCTTTCTCTTTAAACTCATTCCAAAGATTCCCGTCGGGAGGGATGTACCAATGAAAAAACTGCATCATTACACCATTCAGCTGAGCCATGTGTATCCCTCTGGGAAGATATATTGTTAAATTTAATTGTCATCATCAAGACTAAAACTGAATTGATGTTTTGTGCTTCTCCCTCAAGAGGTAAAAAAAGTTTCTAAAGAACTGTGATTGACTTACTTGTCTCCTTCTGTGGATGACAGTTCTTCTGCTAGGTTTTTCTGGAGTGCTTCCAAGACTGCGATCGGGTCAGCCGGTTCCTGCATCAATTGGGCTTCATAATCATGCCGATTTATCACGTTAGGCAAATCGGTACGCAGTTCTTCTAATAAAGCAATAATTTTGGCAATTTTTTGCTCGGAGAGCAAGTTAAGCTGTAGCATCAATTGTGCCCGCTGTTCGGCAAAGTTTTCTTGGCGAGTTTGTCGCACCAGCACTCCAGTTGAAATCACCAATGCCGCTGCATCTAAGCCTTGACCTGACCAGCTAAACGAGGGTAGATGAAATGGCAAAAAGCCATCAAAAAAACTGCCAAAAATCCAGATAGCCAGTATGACTAGCAAACTATACAGAAATGTCGATCGCCCAAAGAATGTAGCGATCGCTTCTAGTATCCGCCGGTGGGTGGGAATATCTCGAACTTCCTGGGTATGAAGTGAAATAATCGCTTCAATATTTTTGGCGATCGGGTCTGGTAATGGAGCCACGATCACTTGATTTCGAGAGGCTTTGAGCTTGAGTTCGTTAGCTGTGTCCTCTGTGTTGTGCTTCATACCCCAACCCCTGAATCTAGATATTATTTGATTATTGCTTATCTTCTGAAGAAATAATTATACAGTATGTACTATATAAGACTTTAAACTACGTAAACTGAATTAGCACAGGCGTAGTCCACCCCAGATATCCCTGTTTGGAAAAACTTTTTAGTTTAGTTTTAAGTGTGATTAGTTATTGATCAGAAAGCACAATGGACAAATGACCAATGACTAAGGACTAATGACCAATGACCAATATATTTAGGGAATTTGTGCAGAAAGTAGGTAGTGGGAATCACACAAAGGAGAATTTAACTCGTGCCCAAGCAGCCACCGCTACTAAAATGATGCTGCTGGGTGAGGCGACACCAGCGCAAATTGGAGCGTTTTTAATTGCTCATCGAATCAAGCGTCCTACGGGGGAAGAGTTAGCGGGAATGTTGGATGCTTACGATGAACTCGGCCCCAAACTGCAACCCATTGTTTGTGAACGTCCGGTGATGGTTTTTGGTGTCCCTTACGATGGCAGAACGCGTACTGCACCAATTAGTCCGGTGATAGCTTTACTACTCGCTGCGGCTGGACAACCAGTAATAATGCACGGTGGCGATCGCCTGCCAACTAAGTATGGTTTACCTTTAATAGATATTTGGCAGGGTTTAGGAGTTGATTGGACTGCCTTACCTTTAACTAAAACCCAGCAAGTTTTTGCACAAACGGGAATCGGCTTTATTTATCTACCACAGTATTTCCCCTTAACTACAAGTATTTGGGAGTACCGCGCCCAACTTGGTAAACGTCCGCCTTTGGCAACAATGGAGTTAATTTGGTGTCCTTATGCTGGAGATGCTCACGTAATTGCCGGGTTTGTTCATCCGCCCACTGAAGGGATGTTTCAGATAGCCTTAGAACTACGGAAAGTAACAAAATTTACATTAGTGAAGGGATTAGAAGGTAGTTGTGACTTACCACGCGATCGCACTGCAATCATTGGCTTATCTTCATTGGTAACATCCCAAGAGATAGAACGATTGCACTTAGTACCGCGCGATTATGGTTTTTCCACCAAAAACGTACCCCTTGGAACTACTGAAGAACTGTTAGCGGATATTCGAGAGGTTTTGGCAGGTAAACCAGGGGAATTAATGCAAACCGCTTTATGGAATGGCGGATTTTACCTATGGCGCAGTGGAATTTGTCCAAATATACCAGAGGCTTTAGCTAAGGCAGAAGAATTATTCACCAGTGGTGTGGTAGCAGCTAAACTCCAAGAACTACAAAAATTGAGTGTCAGCTGGGGCCATATCCTTTAGGGTGTGAGGGAATTCTCCAAAATAGATTTTTGTTGTAACCAATCTTGACCGACTTGGATGCTGATATCCGAGCCAAGGTTCCCAGTACTTTCCACACGCACTTCTCCAAATCCCAAAGTGTTGCGAATGGATTCGGCACTGTCACCATCTCCTTGTTGGGCGACGATGTGAGTTACCTCCAGAGGTTCACCCCATGCCTTGGCTATGTAAATATTGCGATAACCAGATTTTTCCAAAGCTCGAATTAATGGTTGGAGATTGGAGCGATCGCCACCTGTACTATCTTGAATTGCTACACGTAAAGAACGTGGATCGGCCATCTGCCGTTGCTGTTGTTCCTCTGACTCCAGACCAAAGTGCTGAGTCATGAGTTTAGCAATGCCCCTTTTACTGGGTAACCAATAGCTAGCGTCAAACTCATTCTTTTCGCTAAAGCGACCAGGTAGCATGAGCATTTGCATGTTGGAGCGATTTGTCCGCACTCCAAAACCCAACAGTGCCACTAGCTCTTCAACTGTCAAGTTAGTATCAATGTGTTCTTTTACGACATCAAGAACCTTAGGCAATTGAGCCACAGTGGCGGGGTTGAGAGTCTGATCCATCAAAGCACGCATTACCATTTGTTGGCGCTGAATCCGACCAATATCTCCGAGTTCGTCATGACGAAAACGTAGTAATTGTAGTGCTTGATCGCCGTTGAGATGCTGCTTACCTGCTTTCAAATTGATGTACAAGTGCTGGGAATCATCTTGATACTTCATATCTTTGGGGACATAAACTGTTACACCACCCAAAGCATCAATGAGTTTGCCAACTCCCAAAACGTTGATTCTGACATAGCGATCGATTCCGACGCCACCCAAGAGATTGCTGATGGTTTTAGCTGTCAAAGCTGGCCCGCCATCGACATTGGCAGCATTAATTTTTTTGACTCCATAACCCTCTACTTCTGTGCGTGTATCTCTGGGAATGGAGAGCATAATTATTTTTTTCGTCTCTGGATCGAATTTGACCAAGAGCATCACATCAGAAAGACCATCAAAGGAGTTGACTTGGGGTAGGTATTTCAGATTTTTAGTTTCTTCAGGAGGGTTTTGGATATCTGGCGGTAATACGCTCATACCCATAACTAACAGATTAACCGGGCGAGTTAATTCTGAAAATCGCAACACGCCTCCAGAAATGCGATCGCTATCAAACACCGCTTCATCCTGTGGGCTGAGTTGGGCTTGCTGCAAAGGCGTACTAGTCAAAGAAACTGCCAACAACGCCCCTGCTGTTGCCGACACCATTGCAATCCCACTCATACCCACCCAAAACCACAGCCAACGTCCGGATTTCGAGTTGTGGGGAATTTTTTTCACGGACTTTGAGGCTTTTCCCGATTGGTTTTCTTCTGCCGAACTTCTTTGAATGGTCACAGACTTCCTCACACTTACTCACTAATCAAATTCGGTAAATTTGCAGACTAAAATACGAAAGACAAATCAACCCATAATACCTAACTCTTAATTATTAGTGTTCACTTTTTTAATGCAGTGTCAACCACAACACTTATAGCAGTATTTTTCCTTCTTTTGGGTAAATCTGGAGATGTTTTACTGAAGTATGGCAATAATAAACTGGATTTGACTAGATAGTATGAAGAAATCAATCGTAATTTTTTTTAATCTCAGTAGAATTACCGTTAATTTTCACTTCCAAAAATTAAGATAAGTACTTGCCAACCACCCGTTCTGCTAAACTACTAAATCCTGGTAAACGCCCAGATTTGCCTTGTATGAGACGGAAAATCAACCAGATACTCACTACAAAATAACCTGATGTCAGAAAACTATTGAGGATAAATAAACGTAGTGTAAAAAAATCTGAAGTTGCTGCTCCGGTAGTCAATAATGAATATCCCAACAGCCAAGTAATTGCCAAAGTAATAGACAGACGACTAATAGCGAGTTGTTCCCGACCACCTTGGCGGCGATAGAGAGTCCACAAAGATGGAAAAAAACCGATAATCGGAATTAAATATAAAATTAGCTGTATTTTGGGTATGGAGTATTGGTCATTGGGCATTGGGAGTGTTGACTGTTGACTGTTGACTGTTGACTGGGGAGTTATTATTCCCCTTGTCCCCTTGTCTTTTTGTCCCCCTTGTCTCCTTGTGCCCTTCTCTCCTTCTCCCCCGATCTCCCCATCTTCCCATCTCCCCATCTCCCTCATCTCCCCAGACTTTTTTGACAATTTTCCATTGGGCTTAGTCTAACTCCTAAACTAGAAGGATGAATAAGACTCGTATAGTTAGAGATAATAAACTGTAAAGAAAGATTTAATCTTGTTCTATTCCGCAATCAGCTGAAAATGCAGACACGTAAGCTACTTGACTGGTGGCAGACATTTACACCAATGGCGCGAATCACGGCGATCGCGTTATTCGTTCCGCTGCTAGTTCTCAATGGTTGGGCAATTTCGGTATTTTTTAATTATTTCCATTCTCTCATAGTCATTTTAGTCGGAGCCTCGGTGCTAGCATTTCTGCTCAACTACCCGGTAAGCTGGATGGAGCATCATGGTGCAAGGCGAGAGCAAGTTGCTATTTTAGTATTTCTCCTCGCTTTATCGGTTTTATTAGCATTGGGTGTGACACTTTTTCCTTTAGCCCTCACCCAAGCGCAGCAACTAGTGGCTCGTTTGCCAGAATTAATTGACTCTGGACGGTCTCAGCTGATGATTCTAAACGAAAAAGCTGAGACTTTCGGTTTACCCATCAACCTCGATGCGTTGGTAGTGCAAATTAACGATCGCGTCAAAGGACAATTGCAAGCCATCGCTGGACAAGTTTTAAATCTGGCTGTAGTCACATTTACCAGTCTGCTAGATTTTTTGTTGACGATGGTTTTGACTTTCTATCTTTTACAGCATGGAGGCGAACTTTGGCAAAGTCTGGTGGAATGGCTACCTGCTAGATTTCGAGATCCGTTTTCTAAAACCGTGCGCTTGAGCTTTCAAAATTTCTTCATCACCCAGTTAATTTTATCTACCTGTATGGCTTCAGCCATGATTCCAAGTTTTTTGTGGCTGAAAGTGCCGTTTGGCTTGTTATTTGGCTTAACTATTGGCATCATGGCTCTCGTGCCCTTTGGTGGTTCTGTAGGCATTGCTTTGACTACATTATTAGTAGCATTGCAAGATTTTTCAATGGGTGTGAAAGTTTTGATTGCGGCTGTCATCGTACAACAAATTCTCGAAAACTTAATTGCTCCGCGAATTTTAGGTAGCTTTACTGGTTTAAACCCGGTTTGGGTGTTAATTTCAGTTTTAACAGGCGCAAGAATTGGTGGGCTTTTAGGTGTAATTGTTGCAGTACCCACAGCTGTTGTCATCAAGACTATTTTAAGTGCAGTGCGGATTGGAGGGTTCACTAGTGAAACCGAAGACGACACCACAGGAGAAATAACTGCGTCGGTTGCACCAAAGCAACCTCCGGAAACTGATGCTAAAAACCCTCTCAGCATTTCAGAACCAACATTACCTTGATATTCAGCAACTTAAAATTGCTAAGTGAAGCTGAGGAATAGAAAATAGGAAGTCGAAAAAACTTTCTCATCCTGAGAGGATGTTTTAAAAGCCCTGAATTATGCATCAAATACTTTTAGATACCCTAAATTCTCTTAAAAAGCGGGAGTTTAATTTTAATTTTCCTTTAAAAGGGAGTAAAAGGGTATCAATAAGTGCTTAAATTCACACTCAAAAACTTTTAAAACAACTTTTTAAGAGGATGTTTGAAAAGTCATGATTGATGTATAAAAATATTTTTTACCCCTTCCTAACCCTGCCCTTGGAAAGGGGAGGGAGCTGGTTTTTTCTAGTTTCCCCCCCCTTATAAGTGGGAACTAAGGGGGAGAAAAATGTAATTCAAATCACAGTCAATCACTTTTCAAACAACTTCTTAAGGGTAGCTGCATCAAGATGGCTCAACAATTGAACCCATAAACAAAATGCTTCCTGTTTGATTATCTCTGATGGCACAAAAGAAGGGGCGATCGACAATCATGCGGAATGGTTCTGGCTCTGGTCTTAAAGATGTTGCTACTATTCCGACAGAAGTAGTTGCAGCCGCTTCAGTGCCTTCTTCATTCACTTCCAAAAAAGTTTTATGCTTAACTTGGCTAATGGCAAAATTTTGACCCATGCCGGAAAAATTGGCTTTGTTGCTGAAAGCTTCTTCCATACCTAAAGCTTTCAAACTATTGTTAAGTGAAATATCGTATTCCGTTTTGAAGCGGGGTAAACGGATAAATCCTTTTTGTTTGTTGAACTGAGTCATCCATTTTTCCCAGTTCTCAACATTTAAGCTTTGAGAAAAGGCTTTGAGATTAGAGTTTTCCTTGGGTAAGAAGATATAAAAACTCACTTTACCATCTTTACCATAAGGTAAACTCACTGCCTGAAATTGTTGATTTTCATAATATTTGTAATCACCCTCTTGTGACATCATCTGGTGTTTTTTTTGCTTGCCAGATGTGATATAAAACGGATATTCAGCAGTTTGATTTTTATCAAATTCGTTAGTCCAATTACCTTTGAAATATATGGCATTAATCAAGAACAAAACTTGATTGGGTTCAATTTTTTCGACTATTTTATTAATTTTGCCAGCAGTATTATCCTTTACCCAATCATTGATATTATTGATGGCTGTAGGATTTTTAAAGTTCAAATTACTGACCTTGGCTTGATAGAAATCTTCGGTTCTTTGCAGAAAGTCTGGTTGAAATTTTACCTCTTGATTTGCCCAAAGGGAGTTAGCAATTTTGAGTTGCACTTTCGCATCGGCATTATCTAAAATTTGCTTTAATAACGCTGCGTATCCAGAGTTAATTTCTGACAAACTCATGCCCTGTAGTCCCAGGGTTTTTGCCATTGCTTGTTGAGTCGAACCACTAGCGCCATTGTAGGTCATTGCTAAAGCGATCGCTACACTCGAAGGTGAGATAAAAACATTTTTTTCTCCACCATCATTTTTATTAACTTCTGAAAAAAGCTGGAAACCAAACTTATTATTTGACTGAATAATTTTAGTATCAGTCTTAACTGTTTTTTTTTCCAATGGGGTTTCTGGCTGGGGTAAACTAGATTGAGCAAGGGCACTTTTATTATTATCGACCTGAGAACACCCTAATACACCAAAGAGAACAACACTTGCAGCGGCCAAAACATAACGTCTGCCAAGACTAACCCCGTAACGTCTTTGCAGAAAATTTTCTTTCACATCAGTAAATTTTTGCCGATTCATTCTCCTACCTCACTTGCCAAAGATTGTTAATCTGTGTCTCAGGGTTGACGTAAAGCCATGTCAATGATTAACTATTGCACTTGCTGTCATAGAAGAATGGCACTGTTACAGTTTTTGTAACAGCAAAAAATTAGGTCAGAGAAATTAAACACAAATTTTCAGATTGCCAATTCCAAATTGCTGCTTGAGGCGACTGTGCAAAGGAATTATCACCAATTTTGATTTGTACCAACATTGGCTAATTATCTATAAACGTATTGTAGACTACGCAATCACCAAATAAGTAACCCTACAGAATTATTTACACAGGGGCAATTGACAATAGCTTTTAACTATTCCCTATTGCCTAAGTTTTGTGTGTAGTTGTCCGTTCCTACTTCAATTAATGGGTACAGTCCACCAAGCTAAAGCATAAGGTTGAGTTGCATCATTGAGCTTTTGACGAAACTGGACGCGGATTTTGTAATTTCCAGCCGCAGCAACGGGACAAAAAATATGTTCTACACTATCGATTTGACTGATTGAAGAACAAACAACACCATCATCTTTTTTAGCATCAGTTTTTACTAAGTAGAGGTCGAGGTTATTCAAGCCGCGATCGCGAAAATTTTCCCCCACGTCATACTGCTGATTCTTATTGCTATCATTGAGTTCTACCAATCGATCCCAATTCAGAGTAATCGCTACAAAACTACCCTGTTTTAAGGGTTTCGCTAAAGAATAATCAACAGAACCTCCAACATCGATTGTGCGATAATCCCATCCAATGGAAGGTACCACATCTGAAGGTTGCCATTGACCAGCATTAAATTGCTGATAAGCGCGAAACACATTCAAATGACCTGCTCCCATTTGAGCATCCAAAGGAATCTTTGGATCTTTGTAAGCATCAGAAGCCAGCCAATCTTGATTTTGTTTATCAATTAATGTCCGAGTCATTCCTAAACGCAAACCATCTCCGCTATCTTGGATTTTGTCTGCTGAATTAAGTAATACAGCTTTCATCACTTCATGACGCCGAGAATCTGTACTCCAATGATGTTGTTTTTTTCGCAACTGTCGATCGCCAAGTTCCTGCAACAAAGCAACACTAGCAGTCACTTGAGGTGCTGCAAAACTTGTCCCTGTAACCTTGTTCAATTTGCCATCTGCATTAAGTAAATTGATGTTACTACCAGGAGCAACTAAACTGATAGCGCGACGCCCACCAATATTAAATTCTTTCCCAGCTAGCCGACCAGTGGCTCCTTGATTGACACCAGCCAGATTAGCAACATCTACTTTATTAAAAACTCCCCCCCTGCGGGATGAAAAAGCCACGTTCATTCCGTTAAAATTATCTGTAGGAATGGGAATACCACCTTTTCCTTGGTTGCCAGCAATGGCATACAAAACATCATGAACGCGACTAGACCAGTCAACACATAAAGTTAACAAAGCATTGCCATCTAGAGCCGCCTGTGGTCGAGGATCGCGGCTCAGAGGTTCGCCAAAACTAAAGTTAATTGCACGGACATCACCACTATTTTGCAGTGCTATATGCTGTGCCGACAAGCACTCTTCTGGCTGACCCATATTTTTAGTAGAGCCGACAGCAGACGAATAAAGTCGCGCTCCCGGAGCAACTCCTGGTATGCCTTTGTCTTGACTTACCATCACACCAGCAACATTGTAAGCATGGGAGTCAACACCGCTATTAGACTTAGCTGGCCCATTGCGTAAGAACACCGCAGCTAAAGATATAGCGCGGTTTTTAGACACCGCCTTATCCCAACCAAACATTCCCGGCCGACCGATTTCTACTTGACCAATAGCAATCTTGCGACCGATTAAATTATAAGGAGTTTGGTGTAGCTTGATAGCATCAATACCGTTAGTTCCCAAGGGAGACTCTAAAACTGAAGCAATCACCGGCGCACTCAAACACGAAGCACTCAATCCCCAAATTATCCAAGTTAGTTTTTTAGTCATTTGTTATTTAGTCATTGGTCATTAGTCATTAGTTATTGGGCATGGGGCATTGGGCATGAGGCATTGGGCACAAGAGGCTCCAGGGGAAAAATTTATCTCCCCATCTCCCTTGTCTCCCCATACTTCTCTGCGAGAGGCTGCGCCAACGGCTCCCCTACAAGTCTCCCCATCTCCCTCATCAATCCCCATTCCCCACCCCCCAAAACCTGGGATCAAAGTTATAATATGCGGCTCAATATTTTGTTACAATGATTACAGACGAGGACGCTTAAAAACCCACTAGCCATGACCCAAAACCCATCTCAAAAGCCCATTGTAATTGCTCCATCTATCTTATCAGCCGATTTTAGTCGTCTGGGTGACGAAGTTCGTGCCGTAGATGAGGCTGGAGCTGACTGGATTCATGTTGATGTAATGGACGGTCGTTTTGTACCCAATATTACGATAGGCCCTCTGGTTGTGGAGGCAATTCGTCCGGTTACAACCAAGCCACTAGATGTCCACTTGATGATTGTGGAACCAGAAAAGTATGTAGAAGGATTTGCTAAGGCAGGTGCTGATATCATCTCTGTTCATGCAGAACACAATGCTTCTCCACACTTGCACCGCACTTTAGGCCAAATTAAAGAACTTGGTAAAAAAGCTGGAGTAGTACTTAATCCTGGCACTCCTCTAGAGTTAATTGAATACGTTCTAGATCTGTGCGATTTAATATTGATTATGAGCGTAAATCCTGGCTTTGGCGGTCAAAGCTTTATCCCTGGTGTATTGCCCAAAATCCAAAAGCTGCGCCAATTATGCGACGAACGCGGCCTCGATCCTTGGATTGAAGTGGATGGAGGTCTCAAGGCTAATAATACCTGGCAAGTTTTGGAAGCGGGAGCCAATGCCATCGTAGCTGGTTCCGCTGTATTTAACACCAATGACTATGCACAGGCTATTACAGCAATTCGCAATAGCAAGCGTCCTACTCCAGAATTGGCGAAAGTTTAATTCATTTTTCCATTGACCATATTTTATAAAATCTAGGTTAGGCAAATTAATTGCCCGACCTATTTTTATTGGAAAGAAACATTAGTCATGACTCATACAGAATTCTGACTCCTGAATTCTGAATTTTTATTCATAAAAAACTGGAAGCTATTTAAGTTTAGAACTTCCAGGCATTGCAATATAAATTGAAGTTTATAAACTATAAATAATCCAGGTTGGGAGGACTAGGATTACAATAGTCGAAAGAGAAGCAAGTAAGCCACTAGTTCTACCAGCCAAGACAATATTTTCACCGTAACTTTTCTATTTCCGTTTTTGATATTGATGCTAAGCGTTCGCTTTATTAACTAAAGCAACATCAACCACAAGATAAAAAGCTTTATCAGCACCACTCCCACCGTCTGCAACTCGGTGAAAGGTTAAGAAAATTTGGTTTGGGGGAAGCCACCTCTTCAAATTCTCTTTGCTTGAGCTTTTTCGGAAAAAGAACCACCAGTAGCAACGGTTCTATAGTTGGTCTTGGTGTAAGAATTATTTAATACATGAAATGCTGATTATTTTTATAATCAGTTGATGTATTTCATGTTGAAAACTAATGATTGATTTTATTTTTTAAATTACCTTGCTTGCCAGTCACCTCTATTTTGATTAAAGTTATCATTTTTAGTTTAGCAATTTTGTCGGTATAAATCTGCCAAAATGGCATATTTATAGTCATTGATTTTGATTTTGAACTTATTGAACGTCAATTTAACACATTCCCAAAAACCCTTTTTCAAACTTCTCCCCGCTTTGGAGACTCCTATAGCAATCCCAAATAATTTGTGAAATATTACATATTAGGGTTGTTGACTGTTAACCGTTAACACTCAACAGTCAACAATCAACACCGATATTGTTCGCAACTCAAATAGCATTCAATACTGCTCGCTTTGTGCATTTTCAACTCGGAATTTGGTTTTGGGAAAAGGTGAGCCAGCGCGGTCTTGGGGGTTTCCCCCATGAGCGACTGGCGAACCCCGAAGGGGTTAAAGGGTAAAGGGTAAAGGTTTTTTCTTTCCCCTTTCCCCTTGCCCTTTTCCCCTTAAGCGACAAGTATTAAAATAGCATTACTATATATGAAAAATCTGCCACTCATTAAAAAATGACATGGCAGAATTTGAGAGACTGAATCAAGTCTCAAGCACAATCTATTGATGCAAAATATTTTTTAATTCCATTTCAAGTATCTCAAATAGATGTTTTGAGTACTTTCTGTTTTATTTGTGATTGGATTGATGTTCTTTAATTTACTGTGCTAGCCTGCGATCTAAACTACTTCCACGGATTTCTGTTTTTTGCTTTCCCACTACTTCAAGATAAGGTATGTCTTTAATTTTGGTTAAGCAATTTGATGATACATTGCTATCAGTTCTGGAATCGTTGGGCTGTTTGAGCAATTTTATGTTTTCATTTTGCTGTTGGTTGACTCTGCTTGCTTGAGAGTTTTCTTTCAACAATCGATTATAAGTCCGATATGGAATGTAGTGAAGAGGATTATAACCAGCAAATCGCAGCATTAAAACACACGCCCAGGAATACTTTCCAGCCAAAATTGCTTCAACTACTTTATCAAATTGTTGAGCCTTCATTGTCTTGTCTAAGTTACTACTAATACTAGCAATGTCTTGATTCATAGTTTTTAGTTCTCTTGGGTAAAGTAAACTAGTTTGGTCTCTGCAATTTTTGGTGTTTCAATTCAGACTTACAAACTACACTGGCTTTTTTGCAGCTGTTTAATCGCTTGGGAGAAGTAATCAATAACGGATGATGTTTGGATGTTGACAGAGAATAAGCATCCATCAACAGACGCCTAGATAAATTTCCCAAATTATCAATAGCGATCGCTGCTTTTAAGTCTCGGTATAGCTATTGGTAGATGCAGATTTGTCCTCTTCTAACTTTCTCAACCCCTAATTTAATTAACTTTTTTGGGTTGTTGTCCGTATAAATTACTACTTTAATAACGAAATCATTTCCGGGAAATTTTTAAAATTTTTTAGACTACTACAAAAAATATTTACTTTTGAGGCATTTAAAATACCATTTGTATTTCTACTATTTTTTGCAGTTAACGCCACCTGCTAATATAGCAGATTTATCAGTTAAATTTACTAAAATTTTTCCAAGATTTACTTATTTATTGTGCAACTTCGATATTTGTCATACTTGCTAATTAATGAGGGGTAACACCCCCCAGACAATATGAATTTTCAACCTTTATTATGTTGTGTGGTGGTTTAATGATAATACCATCAACTCTCATCTCAAACAACATCGTATTTTAGGAGTATATATAGCGTTATCCAAAAAATCCGCCGTAGTATTTATTGAACATATTTTTTGTAATCCGCCAAGTGAAGAGTAATTTTTTGCTTGTAAGCCTTATTATTAGAAGATTTCACGGAATTAATTTTTAAATTGAAAATCTGTTTATTATTTTTTCTACCCGCTAAATATAGTTATTTTAAACATAACTTGTCTAGCACTTATATCATTTTTATAGTTATTTTC